>JAEYRQ010000092.1 GCA_023435545.1 Pseudomonadota bacterium
GCCTCGACCGCATCGGGGAACTTGGCCGGATGCGCCGTCGACAGCGTGACCATCGGCGTCGCTGCGGCGCGCGGCGCCCGGCGCGCGGCGGCGATCCCGATGGCCGTGTGCGGATCGGCGAGGTAGCCGGCCGACTTCAGCATCCCACCCATGGTGGCGGCGCAGTCATCCTCGTCGACCCTGACGGCGGCGAAGACATCCCCGATCGCGGCAAGCGTCGCCGGATCGATGGTGAAGGATCCGGACTGCCTGAGGCTCGCCATCCAGCGCCCGACGGCATCGCTGTCGCGGCCGGATGCCTCGAACAGGCGCCGCTCGAAGTTGCTCGACACCTGGATGTCCATGCTCGGGCTCGAGGTCGGGATCACCGAGCGCACCTCGTAGCGGCCGTCGGCGAGCGCACGGGCCAGAATGTCGTTGACATTGGTCGCAACCACCAGCCGCTCGACCGGCAGCCCCATGCGGCGCGCCACCCATCCGGCGAAGATGTCGCCGAAATTGCCCGTCGGCACCGTGAAGCTGACCGGGCGATGCGGCGCGCCGAGCGCCACGGCCGAGGTGAAGTAGTAGACCACCTGCGCGACGATGCGGGCCCAGTTGATCGAATTCACCCCCGACAGCGCCACCCGGCGGCGGAACGCCTCGTCGGCGAACATGCCCTTCACGATCGCCTGGCAGTCGTCGAAGGTACCCTCCACGGCGATTGCATGGACATTGTCCTCTGCCGGCGTCGTCATCTGCCGGCGCTGGACGTCGCTCACCCGCCCATGCGGATAGAGGATGAAGACGTCGACGCGCTCGCGGACGCGGAACGCCTCGATCGCCGCGCCGCCGGTGTCGCCGGAGGTGGCGCCGACGATGGTGGCGCGCCCGCCGCGCTCGGCCAGGAGGTGATCCATCAGCCGCGCCAGCAGCAGCATGGCCACGTCCTTGAAGGCGAGCGTCGGCCCGTGCGACAGCTCCAGCACGAAATCGTTCGGGGCGATTTGCACGAGCGGCGCAACCGAGGGGTGGCGGAACTGGGCGTAGGCGTCTCCGATCATGGCGCGGAGCGCGGCGGGCTCGATCGCGCCGCCGACGAAGGGTGAGATCACCCGCTCGGCGGCTTCCGCGTAGCTGAGGCCCGCCAGGCCAGCGATCGCGTCACCGTCGAGCTGTGGCCAAGTCTCGGGCACGTACAGCCCGCCGTCAGCCGCCAGGCCCGCCAACATCGCCTCGGCGAAGTCCGGTGCGGACGCCTGCCCGCGGGTGCTCACATATCTCACTTCGACCGTCCGATCCTCACTGCCCGGCCCTTGCTGTCCGATCACGCGCCTGCGCCGGTCCGGCGGACCCTATTGCCGCACGGAACCCGCCGCAAGGCCGCGCGCCCGCCGGACCTGGCTCCAGGCCCAGGCCAGATAGACCCCGACGAGCGCGGCCGCCAGCCCGAACCAGGTGACCGCATAGCCCAGATGATCGTTGCGGAAGGCAACGCGGGTCGCGCCGCCCTGCGGCAGGCCGCCGGGATTGGGCGTCGCATCGGCATCGACGAAGAACGGCGCGGCCCGCTCGATCCCCTCCGCCGCTGCGATCGCCAGCGGATCGCGGACATACCAGGTGCGGGAGCCGGGCTTGTTGTCGGGCGTAAAGATGTTCCCTTCCTCCGGCAGGCGCATCAGCCCGGTGATCTCGACCTCGCCCTCCACCTGCGCCCCGGCACGCGTCGCGGGATCGCGGAACTCGTAGGGAACGAAGCCGCGATTGACGAGAACGGCGGTACCGTCCTCGAGCATCAGCGGCGTCATCACCCACCAGCCGGGACCGGAGACGTCAAACCGCTCGTCCTGCAGCGAGGTGAAGACCTGCACCTCCCGGTCGTGGTCGAAGCGGCCGGCGAGCATCACCTTGCGGTATTCATCGCTGTCGCGGGCGAGCGCCGGCCACTCGGCCTCCGGTGGCAGCGGCACGGCGGGTGCTTGCGACCGGGTCTCGACCATCGCGACCAGGCCCTGCTTCCAGGCCAACCGCTGAAGCTGCCAGGTGCCGAGCCCGCACAGGATCACCGTTCCCAAAATAGTCAGAACGCCGGCAATCACCACCGACCGCGGAACCGCTCTCGGCTGCGTCCCCATGGCCCTCAGCCGCCCGACCGATGCTCGGCGGCCTTGCGCTGGTACTGGACGGCGATCATCAGCCCCTTGAGCGGCCGCAGCAGCCCGAGCGACAGCAACAACGTCGCTGGCCCCCAGAGCACGATGTGCACCCAGTAGGCGGGCTGCCAGGTGAACTCGACGAAAAATGCCCCGCCGACGACGATGACGCCGACGATGAAGATCACGAACACCGCCGGTCCGTCACCTGAATCGATGAATGAATAATCGAGGCCGCAATTGGTGCAGCGCGGCGCGGTGGCGAGGAATCCCGCAAACAGCCGTCCCTCGCCGCAGCGTGGACATCGCCCGGCCAGACCTGTCGCCAGCGCAGACCGCGGCGAATAGACCTCGTACTCGTTCATCTCTGGCAAAAGGGCGGCCAGCGGCCGCCCCCCGATTCTCTGGTGGTGCGCCCGCGGGCGTCAGTAAACCTCGTGGGTTCCTGCGCCCCAGACATATATGGCGGCGAACAGGAACAGCCAGACCACGTCGACGAAGTGCCAGTACCAGGCGGCAGCCTCGAAGCCGAAATGATGGTCCGGCTTGAAGTGGCCCGCATAGACGCGGAACAGGCAGACGATCAGGAAGATCGTGCCGATCAGCACGTGCGCGCCGTGGAAGCCGGTCGCCATGAAGAAGGTGGCACCATAGATGTGCCCGCTGAAGGCGAACTCGGCGTGGGTATATTCGAAGATCTGCACCATCGTGAACAGCACGCCCAGGATGACCGTGCAGATCAGTCCCCACTTCACGCCGTTGCGGTCGCCATGCAGCAGTGCATGGTGAGCCCAGGTCACCGTCGTGCCAGAGGTCAGCAGGATCAGCGTGTTGAGCAGCGGCAGGTGCCAGGGATCGAAGGTCTCGACGCCCGTCGGCGGCCAGACGCCGCCGGTGGCCTCGGCGCGGGAATACTGGATGGCCTCGCCCGGCCACAGCGCCACGTCGAAATAGGCCCAGAACCAGGCGACGAAGAACATCACCTCCGAGGCGATGAACAGGATCATCCCGTAGCGCAGGTGGATCTGCACCACCGGCGTGTGATGTCCGCCGTGCTCGGCTTCGTTGATGACGTCCCGCCACCACGAGATCATGGTGTAGAAGATGCCGAGCATGCCGACGATGAGCACCCACGGCCCCATGTCGTGCATGAACATGACCATGCCCGTCGCCGCGACGAAGCCCGAGACGGCGCCGACGAACGGCCAGGGGCTCGGGTCGACAAGATGGTAGTCGTGGTTCTTAGCGTGGGCGTCCGCCATGGTTCCTCGTCCCCTCGTCAGGTCGCGCCAGGGATTAGCGCGGCCCCGTCTGCCTATCAAGTCTTACAGCCGTCCCGTCCCTGGCGCGTCCCGGTCGTCGGGCGCGGCCGCGTGCGGCTTGTCCACCTCCTGCCCGTCCCGCACCGGATAGAAGGTGTAGGACAGAGTGATCTCGCCGATGCCGCGGGCGTTCTTGTCCTCGACGATCGCCGGGTCGACGAAGAACACCACGGGCATCTCGACATCCTCACCGGCCGCCAGCGGCTGCTCGGTGAAGCAGAAGCACTCGATCTTGTTGAAGTAGATCCCCGCCGCGGGCGGCGAGACGTTGAACGTCGAGGTGCCGACCGTCGGTCCCTCGCCAAGATTGCGGGCAAGGTATGCCAGCTGGCCCGTTTCTCCGATGCGCAGCGTCATCGTCCTGCGCTCGGGGCGGAAGCTCCAGGGCAGGTTGCCGGCGACGTTGGAATCGAAGCGCACTGTGATCGTGCGGTCGAGGACGGTATCGGAGGCCGCCTCGGCGCGCTGCGTGGTGCCGCCGTATCCGGTCACCTGGCAGAACAGGCGATACAGCGGAACCGCTGCGTAGGCCATGCCGACCATGCCGACCACCACGACGGCAAGCGAGATCGCCACGCGGGTGTTGTCCGCGCGGCCCGGCGTTGTCTGCCGCTGATCGTTCGAGGTTTGCGTCATCGCGCCCTCCTCAGATCGGTCTCTGCAGCACGCCCGGCCCGAGTCGGACGAGCGTGACCAGGTAGAACAGCACCACGAGACCGGCGAGCGCCAGCCCGATGGCGATGGAGCGGCGGCGGCGGCGGCGCTTCTGCTCCTCGGTCAGGACAATTCCCTCTTCGGGTTTGTCGCCGGGCATCCATCAGGCTCCGAACCCGGGCAGGCCCGCGAGCCGCTCGGCCAGCAGCGCCGCGAACAGGGCGAACAGATAGAGGATCGAGAATGCGAACAGGCGCTTGGCGACTGGGCCGATCGCCTGTCCGCTCCCGGACTTCAGCCTCCAGGCGAGGTGGAGAAACACCGCGCCCAGCGAGGTGGAGACGACAAGATAGAGCCAGCCGGCAAAGCCCAGCGCAGCCGGGGCGAGGCCGAGCGCCACCAGGATCAGCGAATAGACGAAGATCTGCCGGCGGGTCTCGTCGACGCCAGCCACCACGGGGAGCATTGGAACGCCGACCCGGGCGTAATCACCCGAGCGCACAAGCGCCAGCGCCCAGAAGTGCGGTGGCGTCCAGAAGAAGATGATCGCGAACAGGACCAGCGGCTCGAGCGAGATCCCGCCCGTCGCCGCCGCCCAGGCGATCACCGGCGGGAAGGCGCCGGCAGCGCCGCCGATGACGATGTTGTGCGGCGTCGAGCGCTTCAGCCACATCGTGTACACGACGGCGTAGAAGAAAATGGTGAAGGCCAGCAGTCCGGCCGCCAGCCAGTTGGTCGCCAACCCCAGCACCACGACCGAGAAGGCCGAGAGGACGAGCCCGAAGGACAGTGCCTCGGTCGGCTCGACATTGCCGGCGGGGATCGGCCGCTCGCGGGTGCGGGCCATCACCCGGTCGATGTCGGCGTCGTACCACATGTTCAGCGCCCCGGCCGCGCCGGCGCCAACAGCGATCGCCAGGATCGTCGCGAAGGCGATGACGGGGTGCGGCACCGCGGGTGCGATCGCCAGGCCCACGACCGCCGTGAACACCACCAGCGACATCACCCTGGGCTTCAAG
>JAEYRQ010000101.1 GCA_023435545.1 Pseudomonadota bacterium
TGCTGAGGCTGGGCGCCGAACAGGGCGTTCATCAGGGCCGGGAACGGCATGTTGGCGTTCTGGGACTGGTAGCCCATCGCGTGTGGCGCCGCCGGGTCGGAGGGACGATCCGCCTGGAAGGCGCCCGCGGGGCTCGACGTGGCGCCGACCGCAAGGGCGGCGACGAGGACAAGGCTTCTCATGACGTACTCGCTTACGTTTCGTCGGGCTGCTGTGCCGGGCGGACGCAGTGACGTCCCGCCACGCCGGAAAGCCTAGGAATCCCGGCGTAGCGAACGGTAAACGAGATCTGCCATCGGCCGTCGATCGCCAATCGTGGTTTATGGCGGGTTGACCGGATTGGTTTACGCAGCGTGAACACCCGCCGGCGGGCGACCGCAGACGCCCGCCCTCCCGGTCTTGCGGCGGGTCAGTTGCGCCGCAGGCTCACGCCGATCGGGCGGTATCCGGCGACCACCGGGTAATAGGTGCAGTCCATCCGGTTCGACCAGCCCGGCTGCGGCGGATAGGGCGCCGGCACGCGCGGCACGGCGACCTGCGGGCTGGCGCCGTCGCGGTTCGAACCCGAGTGACCGCCGTGCCAGTTGGTCCATCCGCCGCCGTGGCGCGGGCGGCACTCCATGTAGTCGGCGCTCCAGTCGGTCCGACCGTTGCAGCGTCCGTGTCCGAGGCGAACGGTCACGCTGCCGTCGCCCCTCGACGAGACACGGACAGCGCCTTCGCAGTTCAGCCCGCCCGTCACCCGATAGGTGCCGGCATAGCCGTTGGTGCAGAAGGACAGGTAGTAGGGGCCGTAGATCGCGCGATCGATCGACCAGCATCCGGAGATGTTCCCCGGTCCCGGCGTCGGAACGTGCGGCACGGCCACATGGGGCGCGGCGACCTGTGGCGAGGCGCCGGCGCCCGAGGCCTGGGCCGCATCAGGCGCAAAGGCTGCGAGACCGGCCGCGAGGGCGATGCCGGACAAGTGACGGGAAACTCGAACTGCGGACATGTCAGTCTCCAGGATCACGTGGGACCGCCGCCTGAGCCGGCGCCGATCATCGCAAGGAGACTGCCGAGCGCGCCTGGAACCGATGCTGAACCTTCCGTTCATCGGCCGTTCATCGAGCTTCACCGGCCGGTCTCGGTGAACGGTTCCTTAAGCGATCGCGGGCGATTTTAGCCGGGTTCTAGACAGCTGGACGGGCACGACACGATGCAGGCTTCCCCCAGGCGCTTCCGGATCGAGATGCTGGACCAGCCCTCCGCCGCCGGCGAGGGGGGAGCGGCCGCCGCCGAGCGCCACCGCCAGGTGCTGGATGCTCTGGCCGACATCCGCAAGGCGGTGCTGCCCGCCGAACAGGTCTCGAACGAGATCATCGAGGACTACCGCGATCGGCTGGCCGAGGCGCGGGCGCTGCGCGCGGAACTGGAGTCCATCCAGTCGGCGATCAACACCACCAAGCTCGAGCTCGCTGCCCTGCATGTCGGACCCGGCGGCCGCGACCTGCACCGGGTCACGGACGAACTGGACGCGGTCGTGCGCGGCACCGAAGAGGCGACGGAGCAGGTCCTGCACGCTGCCGAGTGTATCGACCGCGACGCTGCCGACCTTGCCGCGGTGCTGAAAAAGTCCGCAAACGTTGACGTCGTCGCCGATATCCGCGAGCAGGTGGTCAGGGTCTTCGAGGCCTGCAACTTCCAGGACCTGACCGGCCAGCGCATCACCAAGGTGGTGAACACGCTGCGCTTCGTCGAGGAACGCGTCGAGCGGATGATGCAGCTGTGGGGCGGACTGGAAGCGTTCGTCGCCCCGCACCAACCCGGGCATGACGGCGCGACGCTGAACGGTCCGAAGCTCGAGGGAGATGTCGGTCACGTCTCGCAGGACGACATCGACGCCCTGTTCGATTGATCGGCGCAGCGGAGCTGCCTGAACGTGGCGGCTACTTGATCAGGGCCAGCAGCTCGCGGAACTGATCCGTGCCGCCGCGTTTGGCCCACTCGAAGACGACCATCTCGCTCGTCACTGGAATCACACCGGCCATCGCCAGCCGTCGGTAGCCGGTCTCCCGGTCGCTCTCGCGGCGCGAGCCGGAGGCGTCGGTGACCACGTGCGCGTCATAGCCAAGCCCCTTCAGCCCGAGCGCCGTCTGCCGCACGCAGACATGTGCCTCGGTCCCGCAGACGACGGCCTGACGGCGGCCCATCGCAGCCATCGCCTCAACGAAGCCCGGTTCGTCGCAGGCATCGAAATGGCTCTTCGAGACCACGACCGGATCGACGCCCGCCTGCATCAGCGCCGGAACGGTCCCGCCGATCTTGTCGGGGAAGTGCTCGGTCACCACCGTCGGCACCCCGCAGATGCCGGCCGCGCGCAGCAGGATCTCCGCACGCTCGAGCACGTCGCCGTGATCGCGGATGGCCGGGACGAGCTTCTCCTGCAGATCGACCACCACGAGCACGCACGCCTCCGCGACTAGGCCGCTCATCGCCGGTCCTCGCGCACGAACGGCAGGCCGAGGGCGTGCGGCGCGCCAAGGTCGCGCTTGCGGACCGCGGCCCAGACCAACACCAGCAGGGTTGCGACATAGGGCGTCATCAGGACGTAGTATTGCGGCAACGCGGCGCCGCTGGCCAGCACCCGCGGGATCAGCGCACCTATGCCCCCGAAGATCAGCGCGCCGAGCAGGGCGCGGGTGGGCAGCCAACCGGCGAAGATCACGAGCGCGATGGCGATCCAGCCGCGGCCGTTGGTCATCTGGTCGACCCAGATTTTGCCGGAGGCGAGCACCAGGTAGCCGCCCGCCAGCCCGACGATGCCGCCACCGACAACCACGGCCAGGAAGCGCAGCGCGAGCACATCGATGCCCATCGAATCGACCGCGTGCGGCGCGTGTCCGACCGAGCGCAGCCGAAGGCCCAGCATTGTGCGGAACAGCACCCAGTTCACCGCGACAAGCAAGACGAGCGACAGGTACACCCAGGCGTCCTGCCGGAACAGGATCGGCCCGAGAATCGGGATGTCGGAGAGGACAGGAATCGCGAGGCGCGAGAATCCCGCCACAGGCTGGTTCGCCCATCCGCCGAGCTGGCCGAGCATACTGGTGAGGCCGATCGCCAGGAATACCACGGCGAGGCCCGACACGACCTGGTTGGCACGCATCACCACGGTCAGGAAGGCGAAAACCACCGACAAGAGGCAGCCGGCGACGAAGGCGGCGAGCATGCCGAGCCACGGATCGCGGCCGAGTTCCAGATAGGCGGCCGCCGCACCGAGCGAGCCGACCAGCATCAGCCCTTCCGCCGACAGGTTGAGCACGCCCGCCCGCTCGCAGACGATCAGCCCGAGCGCCGCCAGCAGCAGCGGCGTCGCAGCGACCGGCACCGCGGCGAGCCAGTTGACGATGAAATCCGGGCTCATCACCGCCTCCAGATGATCCGGTAGCGCACGAACAGTTCGGACGCGGTGACGGAGATGACGACGATCGCCTGCAACAGGTCGATGATGCCCGCCGACAGGTTGTAGAACACCTGCAGGCTCTGGCCGCCGACATAGAGCCCGCCGAGCAGGAAGGCGACGAGCACGGCGGCCGCCGGGCTGTTGCGGGCAAGGAATGCGATGACGATGCCGGAGAACAGATAGCCGGTCATGAACGAGCCGGTCAGGCGGTACTCCTCTCCGGCGGCCACGACGACCCCGGCGAGACCGGCGAGCGCGCCGGACAGGAGCACCGCGCCGACGACGACCGCGGCGACCGGCAGCCCGACGGCACGCGACATGTTAGGGTTCGACCCGACGAAGGTCATGTAGAGGCCGAACCGGGATCGCTCGACCACCCACCAGACCACGAGCGCCGCGACCAGCGCCACGACGATGCCCCAGTTGACGTCACCGAAGCCGATCCGGGCAAGACGCTCCACGGCGTCGAATTGGCGTGTATGCGGGAAACGGTCGACGGGATCCTGCCAGGAGCCGTAGATCCGATCCTGAAGCAGCAGAACCGCGACATAGTTGAGCAGCAGCGTCGAGATGATCTCGTTGACGCCGAGCCGGAGCTTGAGCAGCACGGGCACCACCGTCCACAGCGCGCCGCCGATCAGCGCGCCGAGGATCATCAGCGGCAGGCGCATCGGCTCAGGCCCGATGTCGAACAGCGCGAAGACCGCCGCGCCCATGCCGCCGAGCACGAACTGGCCCTCCAGCCCGATGTTCCAGAACTGCACGCGGAAGGCGACCGCCGCGGCGAGTCCGACGAGGATCAGCGGCGTGCACTCGACGAGAACGTTGGAGAGGCCCTTCAACTGGAAGAAGGTGTAGAGGACGAACTCCTCGTAGACTCCCTTGGGGGGGACACCCGCCATCATCAGCACAACGATGCAGATGAGGAGGCCGATGCCGAGACCACCGACGAGGAAGGCCGCGTGCTTCCAGGCGGGCAGGTGCTGGCGCACCTCGAGGATTGGCCGGCCGAAGCCGGAGGCGCTGCCGTTGCCCTCCAAGCGCAGGCGCTCGGTCAATGTACCGTCCCGCTCAGGCATGACCGACCATCATGGCGCCGATGGCGTGGCGGTCGGCCGGCGCGTCGAACTCGCCGACGATCCGGCCGCGATTGATCACCCCTATGCGGTCCGACAGCTTCATCACCTCGTCCAGATCCTCGCTGATCAGCACCACCGCCGCCCCGCGGTCGCGTGCCTTCATCAGCAGATGGTAAACCCCGTTGCAGGCCCGCACCTCGAGACCGCGCGTCGGCGAATGGACGACGAGGAGACGGGAATCCTCGCGCAACTCGCGCGACAGCACCAGCTTCTGGGCATTACCGCCGGACAGGAGCCCAGCCCGGATGCCCGGTGTCGCGCCCGCGATCTCGAAGTCGCCGATGGCCCGGGCGGTCGCTGCCGCGAGCCGGCGCGCGGACAGCCACAGCGGCCCGCCGAAATCGCCGCGGTCGACGCCGGCCACCGCGTAGTTGCTGGCGACCGACATGTCCTCCGCCAGCCCGTAGACCATGCGCTCGGCCGGCACGAAGGCGACGCCGCGCCGCCTCAGCGTGCGGGGATCGGCGCCGCTGACCGCCTCGCCGTCCATGATCAGTGTGCCGGCGTCGATCCCGACCAGGCCGGTCAGCGCCGCGGCGAGTTCCGTCTGGCCATTGCCGCCGACTCCCGCAACCCCGTAGATCTGGCCAGCGCGCAGCCTGACGCTCAAACCGTCGAGGCCTTGGGCCCCGCTCGCCCGACGCACGGTCAGATCCTGCGCCTCCAGCACGATTTCGCCGGGACTCGCCGGCTCGCGGAGAATCTCGGTGAGGGAACTGCCAACCATCTGCGCGGTCAGGTCGGCGGGCGTCATGTCTTTCGAGGGCCCGGTCGCGACCTCCCTGCCGGCGCGCATGACGGTGACCATGTCGGTGTAGGCCGGCACCTCGTGCAGCTTGTGGGTGACGAGCACCACCGCCCTGCCCTCGGCGGCCAGCAGGCGCATGGTCGACAGCAGCCGCTTCGCCTCGTCGTCCGTGAGCACGGCCGTCGGCTCGTCGAGGATGACGAGTCGGGCACCACCGATCAGCACCTTGATGATCTCGGCGCGCTGCTGCTCGGCGACGGAGATCGCGTCGACACGGGCATCGGGATCGAGCTCGAATCCGAGCTTGGCCGACTGCTCGGCGATCAGTCGGCGCACCTCGCGCAGCCCGGTGGCGAAGCCGCCGCGCGGATTGGCCAGCAGCACGTTCTCCGCCACGGTGAACGGGCGAACCAGCTTGAAGTGCTGGTGGACCATGCCGATGCCAAGCTGCTTGGCGTGCAGCGGGTCGTTGCCCGCAAGCTCGGTGTTGTCGAAGACGACCGTGCCGGAATCCTGGGCATAGAGGCCGGCGACGATGTTCATCAGCGTCGACTTGCCGGCGCCGTTCTCGCCGAGCAGAGCGTGGACCCGGCCCCAGGCGATGTCCAGCGACACCCCGTCGAGGGCGGGCCGGCCGTCGAAGGACTTGGTGATGTCGCGAAGCGACAGTGCGACGGTCATCGCTCCCCCCGGTGCGGAGCCGGTGCCGATGGAACGGTTCGGGGCAGGAAGTCGACCTCCTGCCCCGCCGATACTACCCCGCGCGGTCTATTGCAGCGTGCCGTTCACGCCCTTGACCAGATAGTCCATCTGCCAGAGCTGGCCGTCATCCGGGCTGGAGCCGGCTTCCACCGCCACCGAGCCATCCTGCTTGTGCACCGGCCCCTCGAAAACGTGCTTGCCGTCGATGATCGCCTGGCGCGCGGCCATGACCTTGTCGACGACCTCCTGGGGGACGACATCGTTGCAGCAGGCGATGTCGATCGGTCCGGTGCCGACGCCGGCGAAGGAGCCGTAGGGCTGGATCTCGTATCCCTCACCAGCGGCCGCCACCATGGCGGGCTGCATGAAGCGATCCCACACCCAGACCGACGAGCACAGCGTCGCCTCCGGCGCGAACTCGCTCATGTCGCGGTGATGGCCGGTGGCATAGACGCCCTTCTCCTGGGCGGCGATCTGCACGGCGGGGGTATCGACGTGCTGGCCGATCACATCCACACCCTGCTCGATCAGGGCCAGCGCAGCCTCGCGCTCCTTGACCGGGTCGTACCACTCGCCGGTGAAGACGACATTCACGGTGGCGTCCGGGTTCACCGCCTGGGCACCCAACGCGTAGGCGTTGACGGTCCAGGTGACCAGCGGCAGCGGGTGAGCGGCGACGAAGCCGAGCTTGCCGGTCTTCGAAATGGCTCCGGCGACCATTCCGCACAGATACTGGGTCTCGTAGGTGCGGCCGTAGATCGACTGCAAGTTCGGGCCATTGGTGATGCCGGCCGGGTTGAGGAACAGCACCTCGGGGTGCTTCTCGGCCAGTTCCTTGAATGTGTCGGAGTAGCCGAACGCGGAGCCGATGATGACGTTGAATCCGCGGTCGATGTAGCGCTCGGCGGCCGGGCGAATCTCGGTCGCGACCTCGGCCACCTTCTCGGTGTACGGGATCTGGAGGTTCATCTCCTTCTCCATGCGCTGGCGGGCCTCGTCGATGGCCTGCGTCCAGCCGCCGTCGTTCTTGACGGTGAACATGATCATCGCGGGCTTGGGATCACCGTTCAGCTTGAACGTGTCCGCTGCGGCGGCGCCGGCGAGGCCGACGGCCACGGCCCCCGCCAGCAACCCAATTGCGTAGTTTCGTGCCTGAGCCATTCCGTCGTCCTCCATCACTTGACGATGAGCGTCGCAAGGGTGCCCTGCCCCTCTGGTTTTCGATGCAAGGCAACCCCCGTCCCAACGACCGCCCCGGGTCGCGGCCCGATGGCGACCGAATTGAAGAATGCTAAATCATCTCCAGTCTTATTCAAGTTGCGGGCCAGCATGTAGGGATGCATCACGCGTCCGCGGCCAGCTGCGCAACCGGCACCCCTCGCCGACCACACCGCCGGCCGCCGCAAGCGAGGCGGCGGCAAGGATTTCCGCGCTACGACCCCTGGGCAAGGCGCCATCAAGATATCCTCTATATGGATACATCATCCATTTTTTGAGGAAGACGTCCAGTATCAATCAGGCAATGATCGCATGTCGGATATCGTTGCCTTGCCAAGATTATGCCCCTGCTTTATGCAGGTCGCATCTTGTTTGGGCAGCGAGTCTCGGCGCTGCGGCGGCTGCGGCAACGGTCTGCGGCAGACCCGTGGCGCGGCAGCGCAGGGAACAGGCATGGCTCTCAAAGGTATCACGCGGGCGCTCGACGTACTCGCTCACATCGCGGTCCAGCCCGGCCGCGCCTCCGAGATCGCCGACCGCATGGGGGTGGCCTGGGCGACCATGCACCGCACGCTCAGCCAGCTCGAGAAGGGTGGCTTTCTGCGCCGCGAACCGGACACGAATCGCTACGTGATCGGCCAGAAGATGTGGATGATCGGCAGCGCCTACATGGCCAATCATCCCACCTTCAACAAGGCCCTGCCCTATCTGTCGGACGCCGTCACACGCAGCCAGGCGATCGTGCAGTTCGTCGAGCGCGTCGAGGATTCAGCAATTGCGCTGTTCACCCAGTCGGCGACGCACGAATTGCTGCCCATGACGACGCTCGGCCACGCCATCCCGCTGCATTGCGGCTCGAAGGGCCAGGTGCTGCTCGCCTTCGCCGGCGCTGCCGACATCGACGACTACCTGTCGCGGCCGCTGGCGCGACTGACGCCGAAGACCATCACCGACCAGGAGCAGCTGCGCGAGCGCCTCGCCCAGATCCGCGCCGACGGCTATGCCGTGACCGAGGGCGACGTGCAGGTATTCACCCGCTCGGTCGCCGCCCCGGTCTTCGACCGCACCGGGCGCGCCGTCGCATCGATCTCCTTCATCGAGATGAAGTCGGACACCACCGGCGCCAGCCGCCAGGCCAAGCAGATCGAACTGGTCTGCCGCGTCGCCAATGCCGTCTCCTCCACCCTCGACTGGCGCCCTGGCGACCGAATGGCGTCGGCGGGGGCGTAGGGCGCCGGGGCCATCGCGCACTCCCCCAGAGCAAACTCACCCCCGTCATCCCGGACGGCCCCGAGGCCAATCGGATCGGGAGGGCAGGACGGCACGCCGGTTAGGCGCCCCGATCCCGGCTCGCCGCTTCGCAGCGCCCGGGATGCCGCGGCTTAAGGATGAGCCGGGCCGAGGGATTCGATCCCGCTAGTCCCTACCTGACGGAAGCGTCGCCGCCGTCCTTGCGCTCGGTGTAGGAGCCCTGGAGGTTGCGCATCATGTTGACCAGCGCATCGACGGTCGCGGCCAGGAACCTCTCGCCGGACTCGGCGCTCGCCACATGCGGGTCGCCGAAGATCGAGGCGTGATTGGTCTCAGGGTTCGGGCGGCGGCCATAGGTGCGGATCGGCTCCATCGGCGCCACGAGATCCCAGCCGACCAGCGGCGCGTAGACGCCCTCGAGCCGGTCCATGTGGACGAGATGCGGCCGGGTTGCGAGCTGAAACGAGGTCTCGTACTCGCCGGCGTGGCCCATGCCGCCGACTTTCGATTTCCGAAGCGCATGGACCGCCGCGGCGCCCGGCTCCCAATAACTCACCGCCGTCACCTTGAACTCGAAGTCGAGGTCGAGGTCGTCGACCAGGCGGCGGGCGACCGCATCGTTACTGGTGCCGTTCGGCCGGTTGCCGTTGAGCAGCAGAAGCTGGCGGAAGCCCTGGCGGATCAGCGCCGCGCCGATCTCGTAGACAAGCTGCTGATAGGTCGGGATCGACAGCGAGATGGTCCCGGGAAAGTGCTCGAAGGTCTTCGACACCCCATAGGCGACCGGCGGCGCCACCACCGCGTCGATCCGCTCGGCCAGCGCCACCGCCATCCATTCCGCCTGATGGGTGTCGGTGTCACAGGGCATGTGCGGCCCGTGCGATTCCGTCGCCCCTGTCGGAACGATGACGAGCTTGCCGGCGTCGATCGCCGCGCGCACCTCGTCATAGGTCATGTGTGAGAGACGGACTTCCATGGCACCCCTCCGGCACGGCGTGAATATCCACATATTGGATATCGTATGCACCGTTGGGACACAATGCGAAGCTCCCCCGGCCCCAATTCCCGCTTAACTGCCGGTGTGGCACTGGCCTACAGTGGTGGGTATCGGCAATGCGGGAGCGGGGACATGGCGGAAACGGCGGACATCATCATCGAGAACGGGCGAGTGCTGACAATGGAGCCGTCCGCGCCACAAGCCGAAGCCGTGGCGATTGCGGGCAACACGATCCTCGCCGTTGGCAGCCGCGGCGATATGGGTGCGCTGAAAGACTCGGGAACGCGGGTCATCGACGCGGCGGGCTGCACCGTGCTGCCGGGCTTCAACGAAGGGCACCTGCACCTGTTCGCCGGCGCGGCGGAGCTCGACCACCTGCAGCTCGCCGGCGTGCACGGGCGCGAGGCTCTCGCATCGGCGGTGCACGCCTACGCTGCCGGGCGCCCCAGAGATCCCCTGATCACCGCGCAGAGTGCCGACTACACCATCCTCTCGGTGGATGAGCCGGTCACCCGGCAGGATCTCGATGCGATCCTGCCGGACCGGCCGTTCATCATGTTCGCGCCCGACCACCACACCGCCTGGGCGAACACCGCGGCGCTCGAGAAGGCCTGCATCCTGAGCGGCCGGGAGATCGGCGTCGGCAACGAGATCGTCATGGGGCCGGACGGGCTGGCGGCAGGCGAACTGCGCGAGAACGAGGCCTTCGATCCGGTTCTGCTGCTCGGCTCGGCCGGCACCCGGTTCCGCCTCGGCCTGTCGACCGGCGGTGAGCCGAACCCTGCCCCGACGCCGGCCGAGCGCGCCTTCGACCTCGACCTGATGCGCAAGGGGCTGGCGCACGCCGCCCGGCATGGCCTGACCTCGCTGCAGAACATGGACGGCAACCTCTACCAGCTCGAGCTGCTGGGCGAACTGGAGCGCTCGGGCGAGCTGACGGCGCGGGCACGGGTTCCGTTCCACTTCAAGAACTTCATGCAGTTTGAGGATCTGGAGCGCGCCGAGGAGATGCGCCGCCGGTTCAATTCGCCGATGCTGGCGTCTGGCGTCGTCAAGCTGTTCGTCGACGGCGTGCTCGACTCCTGGACGGCGGTGATGCTGGATGACTATGCCGACCGGCCCGGCTGGCGCGGCGAGCCGCTGTTCGACGCGGACCATTTTGCCCGCATCGCCGTCGAGGCGGACCGGCGCGGCTTCCAGATCGCCGTGCATGCGATCGGCGACGGGGCGGTGAGGATCGTGCTCGACGGCTACGAGGCCGCGCGCCGGGCGAACGGGCCGCGCGATTCCCGCCACCGCATCGAGCACATCGAGGTGGTGCATCCAGACGACATCGGACGCTTCGCGCAACTCGGTGTCGCAGCCTCCATGCAGCCGATCCATGCACCGGGGACCGGATTCCCGCTGGAGCCGACAGTGAGCCGCATCGGCCGGGCGAAGTGGCCCTACGCCTATGCCTGGCAAACACTCAGGGACGCGGGCGCCCGGCTGATCTTTGCCACCGACTGGCCGGTCTCGCCGATCGACCCGATGGCCTGCATCCAGGCAGCGCTCACCCGCAAATCCTGGAGCGAGGACGACCCGGACCAGCGGCAGACCCTGATGGACTCGCTCGCGAGCTACACGCGCGACAGCGCCTGGATCGAGTTCATGGAAGGCGCAAAGGGCCGCCTCTCGCCGGGGCTGCTGGCCGATCTCGTCATCCTCGACGCCGATCTCGAGACGACGGAACCCGACGCGATCGGGACGGTGCGACCGATGATGACGATCTGTGACGGCCGAGTGGTCTATGAGGCCTGAGGCCTGCCGCACTCCCGGGATGACGCGGGGGAGTCCGGCCGCTAGAACGGACCGCTGACAACAACGGCGGACCGCGACAGACCAATGCCCGACAACGGACCCCAGAAGCATTCACCCTCCTACCTGCTGCCGGCGGTGGACGAGGAGTTCCTGCTGGGAGATTCCATGCGGGGCGTCCGCTTCATGCTGGAATACGCCAAGGCGGAGGAGCACCTGCGGGCCTGGGGCATCCGCTCGACGATCGTCGTGTTCGGCAGCGCCCGCGTCGGCGAGGACGGCGATCCGCGGCATGTGCGCTGGTACAACGAGGCACGCGCCTTCGGCCGCATTGCCTCCGAACGCGGCGGAGCGCTCGGCCCGGTCGGCGGGATCCTCGACAACGTGATCGCCACCGGCGGCGGGCCGGGCATCATGGAGGCGGCGAACCGGGGCGCGCGCGACGTCGGCGCGCCGACCATCGGCTTCAACATCCGGCTGCCGCACGAGCAGGAACCGAACGCCTACTCGACGCCCGATCTCACCTTCCAGTTCCACTACTTCGCCATGCGCAAGATGCACCTCGCGATGCGCGCCAACGCGCTGGTGGTGTTTCCCGGCGGCTTCGGGACGCTCGACGAACTGTTCGAGATCCTGACTCTCTCGCAGACCGGCAAGGCTCCGAGCGTGCCGACCGTGCTGTTCAACCAGGACTACTGGCGGCGCATCATCAACTTCGAGGCGCTGGCCGAGGCCGGGATGATCGCGCCCGGCGACACCAGGCTGTTCGACTATGCCGATAGCGCCGAGGCGGTCTGGGAGACGCTGCTGGCCCGAGGTCTGAAGGCGCATACCCAGACCCCCGGCCCCGAGCCGCTCGAGCCGCCGCATCCGGACGTGTGAGCCCGGCGCTCACCCGGGAAACGCCGCATTCGCCGAACGAACCGGCAGGCTTCCCTGAGCCCGTCGGCTACTCCTCCGGCTCGAGCGCGCGCCGCAGCCGCCGCAGCACGACCTGGCGGGCCCGCTCGTCGGGCTCGGCCTCGATACGGTCGTTGATGTCGAGGATCAGCCGCGACAGGTCGTTGTGCCAGTCGAGATGGGCGACATGCTCGGGGGCGATGCGCCGGCGCAGCCCCTCGTGGACGACGCGCGGCTCGGCGCCCGAGAGATTGTAGACGTCGTCGATCAGCGGCGCGACCACGCGCGAGCGCGGCATCGAACGGTCAGCGATACGGGCGATCAGCCCATTGATCGCCGGCATCTCCCCGTGGACCAGGAAGACGCCTCGCCGGATCGGTCCGCGCGCGGCGATCCAGTCGGCGAGTTCCGGCCCGTCGGCATGTCCGGAATAGCTGTCGATCGAGCGGATGGCGGCGCGCACCCGCACCGCGTCGCCGCGGATGCGGACGGGATTGCTCCCGTCCAGCAGCAGCCGGCCGAGCGTGCCCTCCGCCTGATAGCCGACCATCAGCACGGTGGCGTCCGCCCGCCAGAGGTGGTTCTCCAGATGGTGGCGGATGCGGCCCGCCTCGCACATGCCGCTGGCGGCGACGACAATGTGGAAGCCGCGCAGCCTCCCCACCGCCTTGGAATCCTCCACCGACTGGGCAAACCGCAGGTCCGGCGAGCGGAACGCCTTGACCATCGCCTGCCCGCCCTCCAGATGGCGGGCGTGCTTCAGGAAGACGTCGGAGGCACGGATCGCCAGTGGGGAATCGATGAACACCGGCGCCCTCGGAACAGCGCCCGCATCCATCAGCCCGATCAGGTCGGTGACGACCTCCTGCGTCCGCTCGACCGCAAAGGATGGGATCAGCATCGCACCACCGCGGGCGGCCGCGGCCGTCACCTCGGCAGCGAGCCGGGCGCGGCGCTGGGCGGGGGCGCGGTCGCGCCGGTCGGTCGCACCATAGGTCGATTCGCACACGACCCAGTCGAAGCCCGCCGGCGCGTCCGGATCGGGATGCAGCATCTTCTCGTCGGGACCGATATCGCCGGAGAACAGGATGCGCAGCCGGTCCTCGCCCGCCTCGGTTTCGACCTCGATCGACGCGGAGCCGAGCAGGTGGCCGGCATTCCAGAACCGGGCGCGGACGCCGTCGGCGACGGTCACCCAGCGCTGGTAGTCGACCGGTCGGAAGAGATCGACGCAGGCCTCGGCATCGGCGACCGTGTAGATCGGCGCGACCTCCGGGTTGCCGCTGCGCCGGTTGCGGCGGTTGAGGAAATCGACCTCGCTCTCCTGGATGCTGGCTGAATCCGGCAGCATCACCGAGCACAGGTCCATGGTCGGCTCAGTGGCGTGGATCGTGCCCCGGTAGCCGGCGCGGGTCAGCTTCGGCAGCAGGCCCGAATGGTCGATATGGGCGTGGGTGAGCAGCACCGCATCGAGGCGGTGCGGATCGAAGGGGAAGGGCTCGTAGTTCAGCTCCTTCTCGGTCTTCGAGCCCTGGAACATGCCGCAGTCGACGAGGACGCGGGCGCGGCCGGTGTCGAGCAGGAAGCCCGAGCCGGTGACGGTGCGGGCGGCGCCGCAGAATCGGAGAACAGGTGCCATCCTGCGAACATTGCCCCTCAGGGCAGCCCCGGCCAAGCAGGTTCTCGCCGGAACACCGGTTCAGTTCAGGGCACGAGCACGGCTGCGCCGGTCAGCGCACCATCGCGCAGCCGCGTCAGCGCCTCGTTCGCCCCTTCCAGCGCAAACGCTTCCACCGTGGTCACGACCGGCACCTCGGCGGCGAGGCGGAGAAAATCCTCGCCGTCGGCCCGGGTCAGGTTGGCCACCGAGCGGACCGTCCGCTCGCCCCACAGGATCTCATACGGGAAGGAGGGGATGTCGCTCATGTGGATGCCGGCGCAGACCACCGTGCCGCCCTTGCGCACCGCTCTGAGCGCGGCCGGGACCAGCGGGCCGGCCGGCGCGAAGATGATCGCCGCATCGAGCGGCTCCGGCGCCGCCTCGTCCGAGCTGCCTGCCCAATCGGCACCGAGATCCAGCGCGAAGCCCTGCGCCGCCGTATCCCCCGGTCGGGTGAAGGCGAAGACCGATTGGCCCTCGTGGCGGGCTACCTGCGCCATGATGTGGGCAGCGGCTCCAAAGCCGTAGATGCCGATCGTCCGCGCCTCTCCGGCCATGCGGTGGGCGCGGTGGCCGATCAGCCCGGCGCAGAGCAACGGGGCGGCATGGAGATCGTCAAAGGCCGACGGCAGCGGAAAACAGTAGCGCGCATCGGCGAGCGTGACGTCCGCATAGCCGCCGTCGATCTGGTAGCCGGTGAAGCGGGCGGCATCGCACAGGTTTTCGCGACCCGACCGGCAATAGCGGCAGGTCCCGCAGGTCCATCCGAGCCAGGGAATGCCGACGCGGTCGCCGTCCCTCAGGCCGGAAACGCCGGGCCCCGTCGCCATTACATGGCCGACGATCTCGTGTCCCGGAACGATGGGGTATCGAATGTCGGGCAGTTCCCCGTCGACCACGTGCAGATCGGTCCGGCAGACGCCGCAGGCTGCGACCCGCACCAGAACCTGCCCCTCGCCGGGAACGGGAGGCGGCCGCTCGCGGAGCATCAGAGGAGTCCGCGGAGCCTCGAGCACCATCGCCCGCATCGGTGCTGCTCACCTCATTGCGCGCATTCGCAAACCGACATCCGACCGGGAACGGTGGTCACCCATTGTCCCGTCCAGTGTCTGCCCTGGCCGGAGCAGGTGGCGGGGCACTTCTTACGGGCGTCCATATCGTTCCAGATCGGCCCGGCCTGAACCCGCATCGTCTGGCCACCCGCCGTTCCGCCGCCGCTCCCTGCGAAATCACAGCTGCACACGGATTGCTGCCCGGGAACGACGGTCCGCCAGTTCCCGTCCCAGCGCCCGCTGGCGCCGGCGCAGACTGCCGGGCATTTCTTCTGGGCATCCAGATTGTTCCAGATCGGTCCGGCGCCGACGTCGCGGCTGGCTGCGTCCGCCATGGAGCCGAGGACGGCGAGCGCAAACAAGAACCCGAACAGGCAGGCAATAGGGCGGAGCACGCGGACCTCCGGTGCATGATGATTCCCGCGTTTCATTCTACATCGCAAACGCGGCCCGAGCGCCTGCCCATGTACGGCGCATGATCAACAGCAGCCGATCCGCCCCAGTTGTGAACGAGAAGAGGGGCGTCACGCAGCCGCAGGACGATGCAGCGCCACGCCGGCCATGACCAGTGCCACGCCGATCAGGTCAGGCAGGGCGGGGACCTGCGCCAGCACGATCGCGCCGACGACCGTTGCGGGCGCCGGCAGCAATGCCAGCATCAACGCGAAGCTCGCGCGCGGCAGCCTCGCCATGGCGAGCTGGTCGCAGACATAGGGGATCACCGAGGAGCAGACGCCGACACCTATCGCCGCCAGTATCAATTCAGTCGAGCCAAAGGCCGATATGGCCTCGAGAAGACCGAACGGCAGCACGCAGACGAACGCGATCGCCATGGCGGCCCCCAGCCGCTCGATGCCGCCACTCACCCCTTCCTGAGCCGCCCTGTGACCGAGTGCGATGTAGGCCACGAACATCGCCCCGTTCAGGATCGCCCACCCCAACCCCGCGGGATCGCTCGACCAGGCGGCGTCGATCAGCACGAGCACGCCGAGGACCGCGAGGGCGAGCGCAGCGAGGTTGCGCGGAGTCCTCAGTCCGTAGGCCGCGATACCAACCGTCCCGACGAACTCGATCGTGGCAACGAGGCTCATCGGCAGCCGGTCGAGCGCCAGATAGAAGGCGCAGTTCATGACCGCCAGGCAGAGCCCGAGTGCGACCAGCAATGCCCGCACCTTCGGTTCAGCGCGCCGCAATGTGCGCCATGGCCGGGTCAACGGCGCGAAGATCGCCGCCGCCGTGGCGATCCTCAGGAAGGCGACGCCGAGTACGCCGATCGAGGGAAACAGCAGCACAGCGAAGGACGGACCGACGTAGTGGAACACCGCGCTGATGGCGAACCAGACGTGCGGTGGCACGGACTGCGTCCGATCGGGGATGGCCAGGCGCCGACGAGTCATGCTACAGCATGAAAGGCCTATCGCCGACTTTCTATAGACTTCTAAAGGCTCTCGCGACGTTTTATCGGTGAGAACGCAGGATAAACCTTTGAATCACCTTCGATCCGAAGAAGTGAGGCTCGACCGGGTGGACGCTGCCATTCTGGTGGCGCTGGCGCAGGATGCGCGCATCAGCGTCGCGGAACTGGCGCGTCGGGTGGGTCTCTCCGCACCGAGCGTGGCCGAACGCATCCGCCGCCTGGAGGACGCGGCGGTGATCACCGGCTACGCGGTCAGCGTCGATCCCGCCGCGCTCGGCCTGCCGCTCGCTGCCTGGCTGCGCATCCGTCCGCTGCCGGGCGAACTCGTGCGGGTCGCGAAGATCCTGCAGGAAACGCCGGCCATCGTCGAATGCGACCGCATCACCGGCGACGATTGCTTCCTTGCGCGCGCGCATGTCCGCTCGGTCGCCGAACTCGAGGCATTGATCGACAGCATCATCCCGTTCGCGACCACCAACACGGCGATCATCCAGTCCTCGCCCGTGCCGCGCCGGCTGGTGCGGATTACGCAAGGCAATGGCGACTGACGGGGTTCAGCCCCCGA
>JAEYRQ010000147.1 GCA_023435545.1 Pseudomonadota bacterium
TGTTGTGTATAAGAGACAGGCCCCGGATAGTCCACCGCCTCGCGCATAAAGCCCCCGCTTCCTGAACGTTGCGACCAGCAACGACGAATCGACGGACCTAGAAATACGCGATCAGACGTCCCAATGCAGCGACCGAGAGCCAGAAGAGCAGCGAGGCGACCGCCGCCGATCGTGCGAGGTATGGCGCGGGGCGATCTCGCTCGGCGGAGCGGATGATCGCCTCCAGCACCGCGACGTTGACGACTGCGAGCACGATCGCCGCCAGCTTCAGCTGGAAAGCGGGGTTCATGCCGATATGGCTGGCCTCGGGGGCGAACAGCATGATGCCAGTGATGATCTGCACCACGAGGCCGGCGAGTGCGATCGGCCGCAGCCGGGAGACCACCACGCGGGCGCGCGCAACGGTGCGCCGAAGGACGACGAAGTCCATCGCCGCCACCAGCGCGAAGAACACCATGGCGCCCAGCACGTGCAGCACGTTGGCGACGGGAAACAGCCAGACCGAGCGGCGCATGGTCGCGCCGAACGACGATGCCTCGACAGCGACGAGGATGCCTTCCATCTGCTGGGTCAGCGTAGCTGGAAGCGCTGGCCGTTGACCTCGACCCATTCGGCGCGGATCTCCGGCGTGCCGTCACGCTTGGGATAGCCGTAGGCGATCACCTCGACCCCGTCAGCCAGGACGTCGCCGGTCGCCCCGCGCGCGGTCATCCGGGTCAGCGGAGCGAGCGTCACCAGCCATTCGGCGCCCTCGTGCTGCAGGGTCATCTCGCCATGCGGGTTCTGCAGGTTGATCGACAGGATGGCGCCTTCCATGGTGACGGGGTTGTCGGCGTCGTAGGACCCCCAGCCGTGATGGGCCAGTGCAGGGGCAGTGAACGCGGCGACGATGCCGAGAGCGAGAATCCTGTACATGCCGTCTTCCTCCCAATGCATTCGCCCCTGACGAAGGTAGCGCGGCCGGCCCGGCGGGCAAGCGCCGGGCATGCGCCCGGAAACCCGCGTTCCCGATCGCTGAGGGTTGCTCCCGATCGTGGGAAAAAATTCATGGTCTTTGGGTTTCAGACTTGTGCTAAAGTATTCGATAAGTCTTCGAACGGCTGATAGCTCGGAGCGCGCATGACCTCTCTCAGATCAATACTTGCGATCGGACTGACGGCGGCGGTTGTGGCGGGCGGTGTGGCGGCGTTGCCGACCGGTTCGCGAGCGGCAGCCCTCGACGAGATGCACGCCCAGTTTCGCCTCGGCCTGCGACTGATGCATTTGATTAAGCTACGCCCTCTCCGGGCCGAGAGTCCTGGGGATTCCTCGTCAGCAGAGAGCACAGGCGGCCAGGCCGCAACATTTCGGATGATCAACTTCAACGCCGGGACCGAGCCCGGCGAACCGCTATTCGGCGGCAGGATGAAGAAGACGGTCTGGGGCAAGTTCACGCCCGCCCGGAACCAACGGATCGTTCTCCATACCTTTGGCAGCGACTACGATACCGTTCTCGCCGTTCACACCGGCAATGCCGTAAACAAGCTCAAGAAGGTGGCTCTCAACGACGACTATCCGGTTGCCGGCCTTTCGCTCAACGCCAGTCTCGTGCAGGTCGATGCACGGAAGGGCGTTAGCTATTCCGTCCAGATCGGCAGCAAGACCGGGGCGGAGGGCGACGTCTATGCCAGCATCTCAGTGTTCCCGCCATCCGGCGGACTGACGGCTCACCTCGCGGCCGTCGACGGGACGCCCTGGCAGGGGCGCGACTACGTCTGCCAGCGAGGCGCGGTCTCGTCACCCACATGCGGCGCGCCGTCGTTCCTGCTGCACAACAGCACCGGGCGGAGGCTCCGGATCACGGCGGCATCCGATCTCGATCCCGCATTCAAGGCGCCGGATCCCGTCACGCTCAAGCCCGGCGAGGCGAAGCTCGTGGCCTTCGCCGTCGAGGGTCTCGACACCTCCAGTCCGCGAACCGTCTCGGGCCATTTCACCTTCGTCGCAAGTAGCGGCAAGACGGTGGTGAGCACCGCGAAGGTGGGGGGGCTTGTCGTCGTCAAGGCGGGCGGCGCGCCGGAAGCACTGACCGTCGAGGTATTGCCACAGGCGCGTGCCGGCTATGCCAACGCGGCGAACACTTTTCAGGTCAAGCTCACCAATACCGGCAGTTCGGTGGCGAGGGGCTGTCATGCCCGAAGCCAATATCTTGGCTTTGTCGCGGGACGTACGGCCATCGGCTGGCGGCCGGTCAATGCAGCGGGCAAGCCCGTTGCACCGGCCGGCAGGCCGTTCGGCATCCCGCCGGGGAAGACGAAATGGATGTCCCTGGTCATTGCGAGCCAGCAGCCGAGAGTGGCCGACCTCACGACACCGATCCCGATCGTTCCCGAGGTGGTGATCGACTGCAACAACACCGCACCGGCCGTCTTCGACAACAAGTCCCGGTTCGACCTCACTGCCCGGGGTGGTTGGGAACCGGCCGATGTCGTCATATCGGCCGTTGCCCCGAAGGGCGACACGCTCGATGTGCCCCGCAACGGCAACGCGACATGGCGCGTATCTGTGGAGAACAAGAGCGCGACTGCACCGCTGATCGTCTGGCCGAGCTACGTGAGGCCCTTCGACGATTCCGATCCGAACCGGCAGTTCTCGGTGAGCGTGTGCCGGACAAAGTTCGCCGGGAGCCCTTGCCTCAATCCCCTGGCGGACACGGTGGAGTTCGAGGCGGCTAGCGGAAAGAAGGCCTTCTTCCTGGTCAACGTGCGGGGACCGAAGACCGATCCCGGCTTCGACCCGACGCTTCGGCGGGTCTTTCTGATCGTCAGCCAAAAGAAGCCCGACGGCTATGTCGGCACCAGCCGGCCGCCGGTCGCTGCCCGAAGCATCGCGCCGAAGCGCAGTTGAGAGCAGGAGTCCGCGCCTCAGCCCACGCGGTTGTCGCGGATGGTCAGCTCTGGGTAGGCCTCGGCGCCGCCCAGCGCGAGATCCCCGGTCGCCGCTTCCTCCCAACGCATGCCGAGGATCGCCGCCTGGGTGGCGCCCGATATCAGGTTGTCGGCGATCAGCGTGCTGCGGATGCCCTCGACCACCGATACCTCGAAGCCGATCGGGCAGTCGCGGACGATGTTGCCGGTCGCCACCACGTCGCGCAGGTACGGTCCGTAGCCGAGCCCGTAGCCAGAGCGCGCGGCGTTCTCCACCACGTTGCCGGTGAGCGTGGAATCCGCCGAGACGAAGATGCCGGTGCCGCGCGGCTCCGGGAAACTGCCGATCTCGATGTTGCGCACCAGGTTGCCGGAGACGACGGCGAGCCGCCCGCCCTGGTCGAAGTTCGTCACCGAGATGCCGTGCAGGGCTCCGTTGACCAGGTTGCCGGAAACGACAGCCCCGTCGAAGCCGAACTCGACGAAGATCGCGACCTCGCCGAGCCGCGCGCAATTGTTGTCGGAGACGATCACGTCGGCGCCGGAATTCACCCTGACGGCGGAGAAGCTGCAGTCGGTGACGCGGTTGCCGGTGATGGTGACGCCGCTGCCGCGGAACACGACGATGCCGTTGCCGTACTGGCCGGTTCCGCCCGACCGGTTGTGGATGCGAGCCACGTGATTGTTGGCGATCCGCGCACCGTCCCCCTGGCGCGCCGACTGCCAGACCATGATGCCGTTGTCGCCGCAGTCGTGGACCCGGTTGCCGGAGATCTCGAGATCGCTGCCATCGAGGCTGAACAGCCCTGTGCCGCGCGCGCCGGAGACGGTCGTCTGGCGCACCCTGCCGCCGCAGCCGCGCATGGCGATGCCGTCCCCCCACGAATTCAGCACCTCGCAGTCCTCGATCCGCGCATCCTCCACATCGGCGAGGTCGACGAGGCCCTCAGCCTCGCCGAGATCCTGCGCCATGCCGTCGAGCACGATGCCGTCGAGGCCGATGCGCTCGGTGCCGCGCGCGCTGATCAGCGGCGCTCCGCCGATCGCCGCGAGCCGCGTCGCGCCGGGAATGCCCGCGAGCCGCGCGCCGCGCCCCAGCAC
>JAEYRQ010000152.1 GCA_023435545.1 Pseudomonadota bacterium
GCGGAACACCTTCATCTATCCGCCAGGCCCCTCGATGCGGATCGTCTCCGACATCTTCAGGTACACCGCGGAGCGGATGCCGAAGTTCAACTCGATCTCGATTTCCGGCTATCACATGCAGGAAGCGGGTGCGACGGCCGACCTGGAGCTGGCCTATACGCTCGCCGACGGGGTGGAATACCTCCGTGCCGGCGTCGAGGCAGGCATGAGCGTCGACACTTTCGCGCCCCGGCTGTCGTTCTTCTTCGCGATCGGCATGAACTACTTCATGGAGATCGCGAAGCTCAGGGCCGCGCGGCTGATCTGGGCGAACCTGGTGAAGCCGTTCGAGCCGAAGGACCAGAAGTCGCTGGCGCTCCGCACGCACTGCCAGACCTCGGGCTGGAGCCTGACCGCGCAGGACGTGTTCAACAACGTCACCCGCACCATGATCGAGGCGATGGCGGCGACCCAAGGGCATACCCAGTCGCTACACACCAACGCGCTCGACGAGGCGCTGGCACTGCCGACCGACTTCTCCGCCCGCATCGCCCGCAACACCCAGATCCTGCTCGAGCAGGAGGCCGGCACATCGAGGGTGATCGACCCTTGGGGCGGCTCCTTTTACGTCGAGCGGCTGACCGCCGACCTCGCCGCCCGCGCCATGACCCATATCGAGGAGGTCGAGGCGATGGGCGGCATGGCCCGCGCCATCGAGGCCGGGCTGCCGAAGCTGAGGATCGAGGAGGCCGCCGCCCGCACCCAGGCGCGCATCGATTCCGGCCGCCAGACCGTCGTCGGGGTCAACCGCTGGCGGCCGGAGAACGAGCCGCCGCTCGATATCCTCAAGGTCGACAACTCGGCGGTGCGCCGCGCCCAGATCGAGAAGCTTGAGCGGCTGCGCGGCGAGCGCGACCAGACATCGGTCGACGCTGCGTTGTCGGCGCTGACCAAGGCAGCGGAGAGCGGCTCCGGCAACCTCCTGGCGCTCGCCGTCGATGCCGCCCGCGCCAAGTCCACGGTCGGCGAGATCTCCGGGGCGCTGGAAAAGGTCTGGGGCCGCCACCAGGCGGAGATCAAGGCGATCTCCGGCGTCTACCGGCAGGAGGTCGGGCATATGGACGAGACCGTGAAGCGGGTTCTGGCCAAGGTCGAGGCCTTCGAGCGGGCGGAGGGCCGCAGGCCCCGCATCCTGGTCGCCAAGATGGGCCAGGACGGCCACGACCGGGGCCAGAAGGTGATTGCCTCTGCCTTCGCCGATCTCGGCTTCGACGTCGACATCGGCCCGCTGTTCGCCACCCCCGCCGAGGCCGCCCGCCAGGCGGTGGAGAACGACGTCCACGTCATCGGCGTCTCGTCGCTGGCGGCCGGCCACCTGACGCTGGTCCCGGAACTGAAGGCGGAACTGGAGAAGCAGGGACGCGGCGACATCATGATCGTGGTCGGCGGCGTCATCCCGCCGCAGGACTTCGACGCCCTGAAAGCCGCTGGCGCCTCGGCGATCTACCCGCCCGGCACGGTGATCGCCGAGGCCGCGGTCTCGCTGATCGACGATCTCAACCGCAGGCTGGGACACGGCCCGGCGGCGGCGGCGGAGTAGGGACAGGGCGCGACCGCGCGGGGCCCCGCAGGCACCCTATCGCTTGCAATTGTAGCCATTGCCGTAATGCGGCATTGATCAGCGGCGTCTAGAAGCCTCCCGTTCTTCCGTGGAGTCGTCGACCGGTATCCGGGGCAAAATTGTCGGGACCGGCGAAAGTTGCTCGTCTGGACTGTTGTGAGATGCAACTCGATTTCCTCACGCTCTATGTGATCGTCCTCCTGAACTCGCTGACCATGGCGGTGATCTGGGCCGCGATCGCGGTGACCCACCGCGACTTTGGCGCAGCGCGCTACTGGCTGGCGTCGTCGGTGCTGACCACCTTCGGCGGCGCGCTGTTCGCCCTCGACGGCACCGAGCACGGACGCATCATGATCATTGCCGGCAACGCCCTCATCGTCGCCGGCTTCTTTTGCATCCGGATGGGGCTGGCCGTCTTCGACAACCGCAAGCCGGGGTGGGAGCCGTTGCTCGTCGGAGTCGGCGCCGCGATCCTCGCTGTCGCGTTGGCAGGCGATGCGCGGCCGGGCCAGAACGTCGCGATCGCCGTGACGCAGCTGGTGCCGCTGGGGCTGATCGCGGCATATCTCGTCCGGTCGCGGCACCGCAGCCTAGGGGCAGTCGTCGCCGCCGTCGCGGCAGGCGTCGCCATTATCGGCCAGTCCGGCGAGGCGGCGACTAACACACTCCGCCTGACAGGTCTCCTGACGACCGGGGCTTACTACGAGGTCGCGGCGCTGTTCCTCGTTGCCGCGATATTCGGCGGAGGTCTATGGAATATCGGCTTCCTGCTGATGGCGATCGACAGGCTGCGCGCGAACCTGGCGGCGCTCGCCGTCACCGACGACCTGACAGGGCTTCCAAACCGCCGGCAGTTCATGGCGACGGCTGCCGCATACGCGGGCGATCGGAAGCGTGCCGAGCGGGGGATTGCGCTGCTGCTGATCGACATCGACGAGTTCAAATCCATCAATGACCGCTTCGGGCACGCGGCCGGCGACGCGGCGCTGCGCCATGTCGCGCGCATCGCAGGCGCGCGCCTGCGGCCGACGGACCTGCTGGCCCGGATCGCCGGCGACGAGTACTGCGCGATGCTGCCGGATTGCGGGCCGCAGGCCGCCGCCGCCGTCGCCCGGGATCTCGTCGAGACGATCGCATCGAGCCCGCTCGGCTGGAACGGCGACACGATCGCGCTGTCGATCAGTATCGGTGCCACGGTATGGAGACCGGGCGGGTCCGTCAGCATCGCGGCGTCGCTGGAGCAGGCGGATCGTGGCCTCTATGCCGCCAAGCGCGCGGGCCGCAACGGCTACCGACTGCGCGAGGTGCCGCCGTTCGAGGACGACGGGGACGACCGGCAGGAGCCCGGGGCCAGTCTGGCAGCGGAATAGTCAGAACAGAGCGCCACGAGCTAGCCTGTTGGGAACTGGAACGTCGGCCTGCAACAGCAGTCGGAGATCCTACAGGTAAAGGTCGAGGACGCCTTTGCCCGGAAGGGCGGGGTCGATCGGCGATGGCGAGGTAGTATCCCGCCGCCGAGTTCTCACGCCGCGCGGCCGTGCATGCGGGCCATCCGGTCGGTGGCGAGCTGCTCGACCCAGTTGGCGTAGAACCGCAGGCCGTGCTCGCGCCAGGAGAGTGTCGGCGCCCGGGTCGGATCATCATCCGGAAAATAGTTCGCGGGCACGGCGATCGGCTTGCCGGCCTTGATGTCGCGCCGGTACTCGTCGGCGAGCGCCGTCGGATCGTATTCGGGGTGGTTGAACATGTAGGCCGAGCGCCGCGCCGGCTCCTCGACGAGGCAGAGGCCGCTGTCGGGGGAGGTTGCGGTGACGCAGAGGCGCCTGCCCGGCGGCAGGTCTCCTGCCCGCACCTCGGTGTGGCGGGAGACCGGCGTCAGCAGACCGGCGGAGAGGCCGCGAAGCAGGCCGGAGCCCGTGGAAACGGCGTGACGGTAGACACCGAAGCGCTTCACCGGCAGCGGATGCTTGGGCACCAGATGGCGGCGGTAGAGCGCGGCCTGCGCCGCCCAGCAGACGAATAGCGAGCGGACGGTCTCGCCCTCCGCCCAGTCCAGCATGTCGCGCATCTCCGGCCAGTAGTCGACATCCTCGAACGGCAGGGTCTCCACCGGCGCGCCGGTCACGATCAGCCCGTCATAGGAGAAGCGCCGCGCAGCCGGCCAGGGCAGGTAGAAGCGGCCCAGGTGGCCGACATCGGTGTGGCGCCAGACGTGGCAGACCGGAACGGTGAGCGTCAGCCGCACCGGCCAGCGGGCGGCCGCCAGCACGCGGGCGAACTGGGACTCGGCACGCTGCTTGTCGGGCATCAGGTTGACGAGCAGCACCTCGAGCGGCCGTTCGGCGGCGATGGCGTCGCCGCGTTCGATGACTGAAAAGCCCTCCCGCCGGAGGATGTCGGCGGCCGGAAGGCCGTTCGGCAGCAGGATCGGCATGGCTTGGGCCTTCCGTTTCTCGGGCAATTGCCGGGCGGCGGCCGGGGGCTCCGGCCGCCCCC
>JAEYRQ010000156.1 GCA_023435545.1 Pseudomonadota bacterium
GGCCCGCGCCGCTCCACTGGCGCGGGCCCGTGAACGGCTTCCTACACGTCCAGGTTCGACACGCTGAGCGCGTTTTCCTGGATGAAGCGCTTGCGGGGCTCGACGACGTCGCCCATCAGCTCGGTGAAGATCTCGTCGGCGTCGGCCGCCTCGCGCACCCGGACCTGCAGCAGCGAGCGGGCGTTGACGTCGAGCGTGGTCTCCCAGAGCTGCTCGGGGTTCATCTCGCCCAGCCCCTTGTAGCGCTGCAGCGACAGGCCCTTGGAGCCGGCCGCCATCACCGCGCGGAACAGCGCGCTGGGGCCGCGGATCTCCGTCACCACGTCCTTCCGGCGGAAGACCGCGGCCTTGACGTAGACCTCCTGCAGATGCGCGGCGTGGCCGTCCAGCTTGCGCGCATCCGCCGAGGACAGGAGCGCCCGGTCGATGAACGACGCCTCCTTGACGCCCCGCACCTCGCGCTCGAAGCGGAAGCCGTCGTCGGTGGTGACACCCACCCAGCCGCGCTCGGTCTCCTCCGACAGGAGGTCGAGCCGACGGGCGATATAGGCGGCGGCGGCGTTGCGCTCCTCCACGGACTTGCCGACATCGGGGCTGAGCACGCCGGCGATCGCCGCCTGCTCGACCGTGGTGCGGTGGTAGCGGTGATGCAGGCCGTCGATCGTCCTGGCGATGACGCGCGCCTCCTCGACGATCGCGCGAAGATCGTCGCCGCTGCGCACCTCGCCGTTGGCGAGCGTCAGCGAGGCGTCCTCCAGCCCGCCGGCGAGCAGATAGTCCTCCAGCGCCCGCTCGTCCTTCAGATACTGCTCGGACTGGCCGCGCTTGACCTTGTAGAGCGGCGGCTGGGCGATGAAGAGATGACCCTGCTCGATCAGGTCGCGCATCTGCCGGTAGAAGAAGGTGAGCAGCAGCGTGCGGATATGGGCGCCGTCGACGTCGGCGTCCGTCATGATGATGATCTTGTGGTAGCGCAGCTTGCCGATGTCGAAGTCCTCCGGCCCGATGCCGGTGCCGAGCGCGGTGATCAGCATGCCGATCTGCTCAGACGACAGCATCTTGTCGAAGCGCGCCCGCTCGACGTTGCGGATCTTGCCCCTCAGCGGCAGGACGGCCTGGAAGGCGCGGTCGCGGCCCTGCTTGGCGGAGCCGCCGGCCGAGTCGCCCTCGACGATGAACAGTTCGGACTTGGCCGGATCGCGCTCCTGACAATCGGCGAGCTTGCCGGGCAGGTTGGCGATGTCGAGCGCGCCCTTACGGCGGGTCAGCTCGCGCGCCTTGCGCGCCGCCTCGCGGGCGGCTGCGGCCTCCACCACCTTGGAGACGATCGCCTTGGCCTCGGCGGGATGCTCCTCGAACCAGATGGAGAGCCCCTCGCCGACGATGTTCTCGACGACCGGACGGACCTCGGAGGAGACCAGCTTGTCCTTGGTCTGGCTGGAGAATTTCGGATCGGGCACCTTCACCGAGAGGACGCAGGTCAGGCCCTCGCGGCAGTCGTCGCCGGTCAGCGACACCTTCTCGCGCTTCATGATGCCCGACGTGTCGGCATAGCCGGTGACCTGCCGGGTCAGCGCGCCGCGGAAGCCTGCCAGATGCGTGCCGCCGTCGCGCTGGGGGATGTTGTTGGTGAAGCAGAGCACGTTCTCGTGGTAGGAGTCGTTCCACCACAGCGCGGCTTCCACGACGATGCCGTCGCGCTCGCCTTTCAGCACCACCGGCTGGCCGACCAGCGGCGACTTCGCCCGGTCGAGCCAGCGCACGAATGCCTCGATGCCGCCCTCGTAGTGCATCTCCTCCCGCTTCTGCTCGACGCCGCGGTCGTCGGTGAGCGTGATGGTGACGCCGGAATTGAGGAAGGCGAGTTCACGCAACCGGTGCTCCAGCGTGTGCCAGTCGAACTCGGTCATGGTGAAGGTGGCCGTGCTCGGCAGGAAGGTGACTTCGGTGCCCGTCTTCCCGTCCGAGGTCCCCACGACCGCCAGCGGGGAGTCGGCGTTGCCGTCGCGGAACACCATGACGTGCTCGCTGCCGGCCCGCCAGATCCTGAGCGTCAGCTTCGAGGAGAGCGCGTTGACCACCGACACGCCGACGCCGTGCAGGCCGCCCGAGACCTTGTAGGAGTTCTGGTCAAACTTACCCCCCGCATGCAGCTTGGTCATGATGACCTCGGCCGCCGAGACGCCCTCCTCGTGCATCTCGGTCGGGATGCCGCGGCCGTTGTCGGTGACCGTCACGGAACCGTCGGCATTGAGCGTCACCTCGACCCGGTCGCACCAGCCGGCCAGCGCCTCGTCGATGGCGTTGTCCACCACCTCGTAGACCATGTGGTGCAGGCCGGAACCGTCGTCGGTGTCGCCGATATACATGCCAGGCCGCTTGCGCACCGCGTCCAGGCCCTTGAGAACCTTGATCGATTCCGCGCCGTAGTCGGAGCCGCCTGTGGCGACGGGCTCGTTGTCCTGCATATTCGTGTCCACTGTCAGAGGGCGTAACGCGCCGCGACCTCGGTCGTTGTTCGGCGACTGCCCGGAGGGTCCACCAGAATCACTGGCATCCTAGCATTCCGGGGGGCCGGATGCCGACCCCTCGGGCGTTCTCATTTCACTGAAAAATATGGGTATTTCCGTGGCGATCGGCAATGGTTGGCATCGGTTTCGGCAGGCTCAGCCGCGCGCCGCGATTGCCGCTGCGGCACCCATCATGCTGACGCCGGCGACCCGGTTCAGGATGCGGCGTGCCGATGGCGTCTCGAACATCCGACGGGCGCGCGCGGCGAGCGCCGCATAGGCGCCGATCACCACCACCAGATCGATGATCACCACCGCCGACATCTCGGCGAAGGCGAGCGCGCTCATGCCGCCGAGATCGACGATGGTCGGCAGGATGGCGAGATAGAACAGGATCACCTTCGGATTGCCGAGCGTCACCGCCAATCCCGCCAGGAAGGTCGACAGCGCCCCGCCGGTGATCCGGGCCGTAACAACGCCGCGGTCGGGGCTCGCCGTCCACAGGCGGATCGCGAGGTAGACCAGATAGGCCGCGCCCAGCCAGCGGATGACGATGAAGACGGTGCCGAAGCTCGCCGCGATGACGCCGAGGCCCAGAGCTGCCGCCGACAGATAGACGAGGTCGCCGACGATCAGCCCGGCCATCATCGGCAGCGTCGGCCGGAAGCCGGCGCCGAGCGCGCGTCCGACCACCGCCGCGATCCCGGGTCCGGGAATGGCGGCGGCGAGCCCGAGGGCGAGCGCGAAGGCTATGAGGCTGGTGGTGTCCATGGCGAGCGAGGATTTACGCCATTGCGCGCCTGCAGGGAAGCGGGATCACCGGGGGTGAGGGCCAATCGCGACGGCTCACAGCGGCGAGACACTCCTGTCCGCAACCTCGAGACACTGGGCGTCGTTGCCAATATCGGCGAACAGCGCCCGGTCGGTCCCAGTCATCCAGGCCTGGGCGCCGAGCGCGAGGATCTCGGCGAAGAGCGCGGCGCGGCGGATGTCGTCGAGATGGGCGGCCACCTCGTCGAGCAACAGGATCGGGGCGAAGCCATCGTCGGATCCCGCGACGATGCGGGCATGCGCGATGACCAGCGCGATCAAGAGCCCTTTCTGCTCGCCGGTGGAGGCGATCGCCGCGGGCACATTCCGGTTGGCATGGATGACGGAAAGATCGCTGCGGTGGGGACCGAGGAGCGTGCGCCCGGCGGCGGCGTCGCGGTGCCTGCCTTCGCACAGCGCGCGCCGGTAGCCCTCCTCGACATCAACCGCGGGCATGGCGCGCAATTCGGCCTCGAGTGTGCCGACAAGCTCCAGCGACGGATCGGGGAAGACGCCGCCCGCGCGTGACGAGAGCACCGCGGAAAGCCGCGCGACGGCTTCGGCGCGGGCCGCGGCCACCGCAACGGCCGGACCGGCCAGTTCGTGCTCCACGGCGTCGAGCCAGCGCGGATCGGGACGCGCCTCCTCGAGCAGCCGGTTGCGCTGGCGCATCAGCTTCTCGAACTCGGCCACGCGGGCGGCATGGCCCGGGTCGAGCGTCAGCACCAGCCGGTCGAGGAACCGTCGACGGTCACTGGCCGAGCCGGTGAACAGACCGTCCATGGCGGGCGTCAGCCACAGGACGCGGACGATCTCGCCGAGCGCGGCGACCGAGCGCGCCGGCTGGCGGTCGATGCGCACCGCCCGACCGCTCTCGCCGCGCCGGAAGCCGGTACCGATGTCGAACGCCGCCTCGCCCCGCTCCACCGTCGCCGCCACGGCGAACGCGTCGGCGCCGACACGGATCACCGCCTCCAGCCCCGCGCCGCGCAGGCCGCGACCGGGGGCGAGATAGGACAGGGCCTCGAGCAGGTTGGTCTTGCCCGCCCCGTTGGCGCCGGTCAGCACCGCCGGCTGCGGGCCGAGCTCCAGCCGCAGTACCTCGTAGTTGCGGAAATCGGTCAGCGCCAGCCGGCGCACCGCGATCCGGCGTCTGGGCGCGGAGGGACCGGTCTCGTCGAGGGCGGCGATCGTCTCGGGCAGGGCGCTCGCCCTCCCCGCTAGACCCGCATCGGCATCAGCACGTAGAGCGCCGAGCGGTCGCCCTCGTCGCAGATCAGCGTCGGAGAGCCTGCGTCGGCGAGCTCGAACCGCGCCTCGCTGCTCTCCAGCTGTCCGGTGATGTCCAGCAGGTAACGGGCGTTGAAGCCGATCTCCAGCGGGTCCGAGTCGTAGGACACCGGCAGCTCCTCGGTGGCGTTGCCCGCGTCCGGATTGTTCACGGTGAGCACCACGCGGTCGTTCTCCACCGCGAGCTTCACCGCCCGGCCGCGCTCGCTGGAGACGGTCGATACGAGGTCCACGCTGCGGGCAAATGCGTCGCGGTCGACACGCAGGATCTTGTCGTTGCCGGACGGGATCACCCGACCGTAGTCAGGGAAGGTCCCGTCGATCAGCTTCGAGGTCAGGACAACGGCGCCGATGGTGAAGCGCACCTTGTTGGCCGACAGCTCGATGCCGACGGTCTCGGCCGGATCGTCCAGCAGCCGCAGCAGTTCCTGCACCGCCTTGCGCGGCACGATCACGCCGGGCATCCCCTCCGCGCCGGCGGGGGCCTCGATCTCGACCCGGGCGAGCCGGTGACCGTCGGTCGCCACGGCCCGCAGCCTCGGCAGCCCGTCCGCCTCGACCGTGTGGAAGTAGATGCCGTTCAGGTAGTAGCGCGTCTCCTCCTGGGAGATCGCGAACTGCGTCTTGTCGATCAGCCGCTTGAGCTGGCCGGCCGGTACCACGAAACGGTGGCTGAACTCGCCGGCGGTGATATCGGGGAAGTCGGATTCGGGCAGGGTCTGGAGCGTGAACCGCGCGCGCCCCGAGGACAGCACCACCGAGCCGCCGTCCGGCCCGGAATCGAGGGCCACCTGGGCCCCATCCGGGAGCTTGCGAACGATATCGTAGATCGTGTGGGCCGGAACCGTGGTGGCGCCGGACTGCGGCACGTCGGCCGGCGAGGTCTCCACCACCTCGATATCCAGATCGGTGGCCTTGAGCTGCAGCGCCGCGCCGTCGGCCCGGACGAGAACGTTGGACAGGATCGGAATGGTGTTGCGCCGCTCCACGACCCGGTGGACGTGGCCGAGCGACTTCAGAAACGCGGCGCGTTCGATGGTGACACGCATGGCAGGCAATCCTGTCGATCAGCCGGCGCGGCGGGCCCCGCCGGCACTCCCAACCCACCCCGTGCGGGAAAGGATGGTGAACTTGCCGGGAACGGGACCCATTTGCAAGTGCGGGCGGCGGGCAGGAGCAGGCGAGGCCTCAGGCCTCGCCGTCCTCGATCCGGCGGCGCAGCGCCTCGACGTCACGGGCGAGAGAGGTGTCCTTGGTGAGCAGCCCCTCGATCTTGCGCACCGCATGCAGCACCGTGGTGTGATCGCGGTTGCCGAAGCGGCGGCCGATCTCCGGCAGCGACCGCGGCGTGAGCACCTTGGCAAGATACATGGCGATCTGGCGGGGCACGACGATGGCGCGGGTGCGTCGGCTCGACACCAGGTCGGATCGGGAGACCTGGTAGTGCACAGCGACGACGCGCTGGATGTCCTCGATGCGGATCTGCGGCCGCTCCTGGGTGGCGACGAGGTCGCGGATGACCCGCTCGGCGAGATCGAGCGTCACCGGCACGTTGGCGAAGCAGCGGTGGGCGGCGAGCCGGTTGAGCGCCCCCTCCAGATCCCGGCCGCTGGAGGACACCTGCCGGGCGACATAGTCGAGCACATCCGCCGAGAGGTCGACCGACTGGCCACGCTCGGCCAACGCCCGGACGCGGGCATCGAGGATCTGCCGGCGCAGCGCCAGCTCCTGGATGCCGATGCCGGCGACCAGTCCGCCGGCAAGCCGCGAGCGCGTACGATCGTCGAAACCGTCGAGATCGGCCGGCGGACGATCCGCCACGATCACCACCTGGCGGCAGCCCTCGATGAGCGCATTCATCGTGTGGCTGAATTCGCGATGGGTCGCCTTGCCCTGCAGGAACTGCAGGTCGTCGATCAGCATCAGATCGATGGAGCGCAGCGTCTCCTTGAAGGAGATCGCCGAATCCGACCGCACCGCGGAGACGAACCGGAATACGAATTGCTCGGCCGAAAGATGCAGGATCCGGCGCGAGGGATCGAGTTCCGCTGCTTTCCAGGCGATGGCGTGCAGCAGATGTGTCTTGCCGCGGCCCACACCGCCGTGGATGAACAGCGGATTGAACATGGTGCCGGCCGCACCGGACGTCGCCACCGACAGCGCCGTGTCGTGGGCGATCTTGTTGGAATCCCCGACCGCGAAGGCCTCGAACTTGAACCGGGGATCGAGCGGCGCGCTCTCGAACGGCTGGTCGCCTGCCTCCGCCGCGGCGGGCCGGGAGGAGGCGAGCGCCGGTCGGGCCTCCCGCGCCCGTCGGGGCACCGTCGGCACCGGCCGATCGGGCAATACCGTCTCGACGCCGCGCACGCGAACGTCGACACGTTCGACACCCGGGGCTTCGGCCCGCCAGAGCGCCAGCAGTCGCGCGCCGTAATTGGTGCGGATCCACATCCTCAGGAACGGCGTCGCGACGGTGAGCACAGCCGTCATCTCCGCCACTTCCACGAAGGACACGCCTTTGAACCAGCTGCGATAGATGTCCTCACCGAACTCGGCGCGAAGCCGCTGTACGATGCGCGACCAGGCCTCGGCATGGCGCGCCCCCGCGCCTTTCACCGTTTCCCCCGTCGCACCAGCCTGCCGATCCGGACCGTCCGTCTCCCAGTTCGCATCGGCATCCACGCCCTCCAAGAGTTCCATCGCCACGCCCACCGCCCTCGTTGTCTTCCGTCCGCTCATGATTGCACCCAGGGAAGTCCCGCCGCTTTCCACCCCTCGACGCTGCCGCGATGCCGCGTCACATCGAGCCGCCCCTCAAAACCGTCCGCGATGTTGAAGCAGGTCGCATAGCCCGCCGCCGTCGCACTCGCTGCCGCCGCGGCACTGCGCGCGCCCGAGCGGCAGAGGAAAAACAGCGGAGTCTCTCGGGACGCCGACAATTCTCCGAGTGCGGCGGCGAGTTCGTCCAGGAACCGCGAATTGACCTGCATCGTCGGATAGCTCTGCCACTCGATCAGCACCGGCTGCTTGCCGATCGGCGCGAGGTCGGCAACGCCAACGAAGGCCCACTCGGCACGTGTCCGCACATCGATCAGGACCGCGTCCCGATCCTCCGCCAGCATCCGCCACGCCTCGGACGAGGCAACATCACCCGCATATGCGCCGGACATGACCCGCCCGCATCTCCGTCCTGCCACCAAAGTTGTGATCGCGCGGAGCCCGAACGCGTCGAGTCTCCAAATGCCGGCGTTACAATATACGGGCCGGGGTGCACACGATATCGAGTATTCTAGAGAAGTATGGACGAGTATTCGACTGCGCCATCCGCCCCCGTCAGCGAACCTATCGTCATGACAAACCTGCCCCGCAGCTTGGAAACCAAGCTTTCTATTCTTACGATTACGTTGAGGTCATCGGGTGATCCCCGATAATTTTGAAGATACACACCGCCTCCGGGGTAGGCAACCGCATCTTCCGTCGCAACCGGCGCGGGATCGTCCGACTCCCGCCGAACGCTTCGCGCGGCCAACCGTCCGAGCCCGACAAATGCCTGAGGAGTCAGCGGAAACCGAGCGGTTGAAGCAACGTGTCACTCAATGCACACAGTGCGCTGTTCGACATTTTCGTGACGCTTCGCGGCGGGATTTTTGCCGCCAATCCGGGGCCCTCGGGGCGTCGTGTTACCAAGCCTTTGATTCAGCGAAAGATTGATTGAGAAGTTTGGTTTCCGCTCCGCGCGGCGCCTCCGCGACGGCAGTCCGCCAACGAAAAAGGCCCGGCGCAGCCGGGCCTTTCGGCAACCCGATGGAGCGGTCGTATCAGGCCTGCATCGTCTTCACGCGGGCAGCCAGGCGCGACACCTTGCGCGACGCCGTGTTGGCGTGGAGGACGCCCTTCTGGGCGGCGCGGATCAGCTCCGGCTCGGCGGCGCGCAGCGCGTCGCGGGCCTTCGTCTGATCGCCGGAGGCGATCGCCTCCTCGACCTTCTTGACGAAAGTGCGCACGCGGCTCTTGCGCGTCTTGTTGACGGCCGTGCGCCGCTCGATCTTGCGGGCCGCCTTCTTGGCTGACGGGGTGTTCGCCATGAACAGGTCTCCGGGACGTTCATCGGCCGCTCTCTTTGCCAGCCGACGGAAAATGCCAAAAGCGGCGAACTCGAGGGTCCGCCGCGGATCGGCGCCATATAGACGCAACCGCGCCGCGGCGTCAACAGCGGCCGGGTGGATCAGCGGTGCCGATCAGCGATGACTGAATGCCGCAGGCCGCTTGTCGATGAAGGCCTGCATGCCTTCCTTCTGGTCTTCTGTCGAGAACATCGAGTGGAACACGCGCCGCTCGAAGCGGACGCCCTCGGCGAGCGTTGTCTCGTAGGCGCGATTGACCGATTCCTTGGTGAGCATCACCGCCGGCAGCGACAGCGAGGCGATCTTCTCAGCCGCCGCCAGCGCCTCCTCGACGAGCTTGTCGGCCGCCACCACGCGGCTGACCAGCCCCGAGCGCTCGGCCTCCGCGGCGTCCATCATCCGGCCGGTCAGGCACATGTCCATCGCCTTCGACTTGCCGACGAAGCGGGTCAGGCGCTGGGTGCCACCGGCGCCCGGCAGGACGCCGAGCAGGATCTCCGGCTGGCCGAACTTCGCGGTGTCGGCGGCGATGATGAAGTCGCACATCATGGCGAGTTCGCAGCCGCCACCGAGCGCATAGCCCGCGACCGCGGCGATCACCGGCTTGCGCACCCGCGAGACCCGCTCCCAGGAGGTGATGAAATCCTCCAGGTAGGCGCTCATATAGGTCTTGGACTGCATCTCCTTGATGTCGGCGCCGGCGGCGAAGGCCTTTTCCGAGCCGGTGATGACGATGGCGCGGATTTCCGCATCGGCCTCGAAGCCGTCCAGCGCGGCAGACAGCTCGGCCATCAGCGCCGAGTTGAGCGCGTTCAGCGCCTTCGGGCGGTTGAGCGTGACCACCGCCACCGCGCCGCGCGTCTCGACCAGGATGTTCTCGTAAGCCATTTGCTCTCCCCATGCGTTACGCGTGACCGCTCGTGCGGAAGCGCTACCCCAGCCCCGGCGCCGGGGCAAGCTCAGCGCTGGCAGCGCGGACAGTAGAAGGTGGAGCGGCCGGACTGGACGATACGTGACACGGTGCCGCGGCAACCCGGCGCCGGGCAGGGCTCGCCCTCGCGGTCGTAAACGCGGAAGGTGTGCTGGAAGTAGCCGAGCGAGCCGTCGGTGCGGGCATGGTCGCGCAGCGACGACCCACCGGCCGCGATCGCCTCCCCGATCACCGCGCGGATCGCCTCGACCAGCCGGACGGCGCGCGCATCCGGCCGGCCCGAGCGGGTGACCAGGGTGCCTGCCTCGCGCAAGGGTGAGAGCCCGGTACGGTGCAGCGCCTCGCACACATATATGTTGCCGAGGCCGGCGATGATGCGCTGGTCGAGCAGTGCGGCCTTCAGCGGGGCGACGCGCCCGTCGAGCCTCTCCGCCAGGTAATCCGCGTCGAGCGCGTTGCCGACCGGCTCGGCGCCGAGCGCGCGGAACATCGGGTGGGCTTCCAGCTCCGATCTCGGCACCAGCAGCATGTAGCCGAAGCGGCGCGGGTCGTTGTAGGTGACGGTCGCCCCGCCCGACAGCACGAACACGACATGGTCGTGCGCGGCGATCTTCGAGCGGGGGTGATGGAAGTCGCCCGGCAGGGCCTCGCCTTCCGCCTCCGCGACCCGGAACGAGCCGGACATGCCGAGATGCATGACCAGCACCATGCCGTCGTCGAGATCAGCCAGCAGATACTTCGCCCGCCGTCCGAGGCCGGTCACCGTGCGTCCGGCAAGTCGCTCGGCGAAGCGCTCGGGCAGGGGAAAGCGCAGGTCCGGCCTGCGCGCCTCGACCCGTATCAGCCGCGCGCCCTCCATGGCGGGGGCGAGGCCGCGGCGCACCGTCTCGACTTCGGGAAGTTCCGGCAAGGCTTGTCCGTGAGGCTTCGAGGCGGCGCCGTTCATCGAGCAACGATCAGCCCGCCGCAGTTGCGGGCGGCGACGATAGCGCGGCCGCAGGGGTTGCGCTATGGTCCCCGCCATGACGCGCGAGAGTTCCGGGGCAGACGACGCCCGCGACACCCATTTCGGCTTCCGCTCGGTCCCCGAGGCCGAGAAGCAAGGCCATGTGGACGCGGTGTTCGACCGCGTGGCGCGGCGCTACGACCTGATGAACGACCTGATGTCGGGCGGCCTCCACCGGCTCTGGAAGGACGCGATGATCGCCTGGCTCGCCCCGCCCAAGGTGGGCGCCGGCTGGTCGGTGCTGGACGTTGCGGGGGGCACCGGAGATATCGCCTTCCGCATTGCGGAGGCTGCGCCCGCGGCAGAGATCACCGTCCTCGACATCAACCCGAACATGCTCGACGTCGGCGAGGCGCGGGCCGAGAAGCGCGGCCTTGCTGACCGGCTGACCTTCGTCGAGGGCAATGCCGAGGACACCGGGCTACCGGCCTCGACATTCGACGCCTACACGATCGCCTTCGGCATCCGCAATGTTACCCATGTCGACCGCGCGCTGGCCGAGGCCTACCGGGTGCTGCGGCCGGGGGGGCGGTTTCTGTGCCTGGAGTTCTCGCCGGTCGATATGCCGATGCTCGACCGGATCTACGACCTCTATTCCTTTAACGTGATCCCGGCGATGGGCCGCATCGTCGCCGGCGACGCGGACTCCTACCGCTATCTCGTGGAATCGATCCGCCGCTTCCCCGACCGCGACACCTTCGCCGGGATGATCGGGGAGGCGGGCTTCTCGCGCGTCTCGTACAGGTGCCTGAGCGGCGGGATCGCAGTGCTGCATTCGGGCTGGCGGATCTGACGATCATGTTCCGGTCGGCCGCCCATTCAGCCCGGCTGGCGCATGCCGGCTGGATTCTCTGCCGCGAACGCGCCCTCGACCTGGTCGATCCGACCGACCTGCCGGCGGGACCGGCTTCCGCGATCCGCTTCGGCCAGTTCCTCGGCCGCGTGATCGGCCGCCGGAACAGGCGCGATGCCCGGCTCGCCGCCGCCTTCACCAGGCTCGGCCCGAGCTGGATCAAGCTCGGTCAGTTCCTCGCCACCCGCCGGGATGTCGTCGGCGACGACCTGGCCGCCGACCTCGCCAGCCTGCAGGACCGGCTCCCGCCCTTCTCCGACACGGTCGCGCGGAGCGCCATCGAGGCTGCGCTCGGCCGTCCTGTGGAAGAAATCTTCGACACGCTCGGACCGCCGGTCGCCGCCGCCTCCATCGCGCAGGTGCACAAGGCCACCGCCGAGGGCCGCGACCTGGCGGTCAAGGTGCTCAGGCCCGGCGTCGAGCAGCGCTTCCGCCGCGATCTCGAGACCTTCTTCTTCGCCGCGCGCCTGATCGAGCGGATCGACCCGCAGGCTCGACGGCTCAGGCCCGTCGACGCCGTGGCGACGCTCGCCCGGTCCGTCGCCATCGAGATGGACCTCAGGCTGGAGGCGGCCGCCATTTCGGAGATGACCGAGAACACGGCGGAGGACGATGGCTTCCGGATTCCGCAGGTCGACTGGAACCGCTCGGCCAAGCGGGTGCTGACGCTGGAATGGGTGGACGGCACGCCGATCGCCGACCGCGCGGCGCTGGAGGCGGCCGGCCACGACCTGAAGCGACTCGGCGCGCAGGTGATCCAGTCCTTCCTGCGCCAGGCGCTGCGGGACGGCTTCTTCCACGCCGACATGCATCAGGGGAACCTGTTCGTCGACGCCAACGGCAACGTGGTCGCCGTCGACTTCGGCATCATGGGACGGCTCGGCAACAAGGAGCGGCGGTTCCTGGCCGAGATCCTGTGGGGCTTCATCCGGCGCGACTACCGGCGCACGGCGGAGGTGCATTTCGAGGCGGGTTACGTGCCCGACGTCCACACGGTGGAGGACTTCGCCCAGGCGCTGCGGGCGATCGGGGAGCCGCTGCGCGACAAGACGGCGCGGGAGATTTCGATGGCGCGGCTCCTGTCGCAGCTGTTCGAGGTGACCGAACTGTTCGACATGCGCACCCGGCCGGAGCTGCTGCTGCTGCAGAAGACCATGGTCGTGGTCGAGGGTGTGGCGCGCAATCTCGACCCCGAACTCGACATGTGGACGACCGCCGAGCCGGTGGTCGGCGAGTGGATCCGGCGCCATCTCGGCCCGCAGGGCGCGCTGCACTCGGCGGCCGAGGGCGCGGCGAGCCTCGGGCGGCTGATGTTCACCGCCCCGGACCTGCTGGCGCGCGGCGAGCGGATCGCCGCCGGCCTCGCCGACATGGCCCGCGACGGCTTCCATCTCGACGACCAGAGCGTCCGCGCCATCGCCCGCGAGGAGGCGCGCCGCACCCGCTCGGGCCGCGTCGCGCTGTGGATCGGGGCGCTGGCGCTGGTGGCGATCGCCGCGGCGATGTGGTGGTAAGGGCCCGGTGGCCGCTGCCGCCC
>JAEYRQ010000177.1 GCA_023435545.1 Pseudomonadota bacterium
CCGCCCTGTGATGATCGCCGGACTTGTCATATTCCTTGTCGGCAGCCTGATCTGCGCGGTCGCCTCGAGCCTTCCGATCCTGCTCGCCGGGCGCGTGGTTCAGGGAGCCGGCGGCTGCGTCGGCATCGTGCTCGGGCGCGCGATCCTGCGCGACCTGTTCACCCGCGACCAGGCGGCGAGCCTGCTCGGCTACGTGACCATGTCCATGGTGCTGGCGCCGATGCTGGGGCCGGCGGTGGGCGGACTGTTCGAGGAGACGCTCGGCTGGCGCGCCGGCCAGGCGGCGCTCGCGGTCTTCGCTGCCGTGACGCTGGCGGCGACATGGGCGCAGATGCCGGAGACGAATACCGAGCGAGGTATCGCCGCCGGCCTGTTGCCGCTGCTGCGCTCGTTCGCTCTTCTGGCCAGGATCCCGTCCTTCCTGCTCTACACGGGCATCATCACATTTACCGCCGCGACCTTCTTCGCATTCCTCGGCGGGGCGCCCTACATCGTCATCGAACTGATGGGACGCAGCCCGGGCGAGTTCGGCCTTTGGGCGATGTCGATCGCCGGCGGCTATATGATCGGTAACTTCGTCACCGGCCGCTACGCGGCACGCGTCGGCACCCGCCGGATGATCAGGTTTGGCGTCTTCGTCGGTGTTGCCGGAGGACTGGCCATGATGGCCGCGATCTGGTTCGGCCTCGACCACCCGTTCTGGCTGTTCGCGCCGATGATGGTGGTGACCTTCTCCAACGGACTGGTCATGGCCAGCGCCGTGACCAGCGCCGTCAGTATCCGCCCCGACCTCGCGGGCGCCGCCGCCGGGCTCAGCGGCTTCGCCCAGATCGGCACAGGGGCAGTGGTCACCGTCCTCATCGGGCTCGTCCAGGGTGACAGCGCCATGCCGATGGCCACCGTCCTGACGCTCGCAGCGATCGCGGCGGCCGTGTGCTATTTGCTGGCGGTGCGATATCCGGACCCTTCGGAAGCCGAGTAGGGGGACGTTTCGGCGGCTCGTCTGCTCGCAGATCAGTTCCTTTTCGTAGAGGCTCGGCCGCGCCGACCACGGGGAAGCGGGCTCGCGGCGCCAGTCGGCTGTCCCTCCTCGGAGGTCGCGAATCGACCGGCGATCCGAAGCAGCTTGCGGAAGCGCGGGCACTCCACATGACTCGGCGCCGGGCATTCCGCGACGTGCCTGATCATGTCGCGGAGTAGCGTCAGATCCTGGATCTGCCGCTCGACCTCGTCAGCGCGTACATGCAGCGCCTCACGCGGCACGGCACACGCACCGTCGGCCGAGAACATCGCCGCGATCTCCGACAGGGAGAACCCCGCCGCCTTCCCCAGTGCGATCAGCCCCAGGCGCCGGACTGTCTCGGGGTCGAACTGGCGGCGCAGGCCTCGGCGTCCGACGGAGGATATCAGGCCGATCTCGTCGTAGTAGCGCAGCGTCGAGGCGGGCAGGCCCGTCCTGGCCGCGAGCTCTCCAATGTCCAGCATTCTCGCACTTGACCTCAAGTTGACTTGAAGTGGCAAGGTGCCATCCGATCATCCGGATGACAAGGAACGACGTGATGGAAAACACCTGCTCGACGCCACTTTCCGCAGCCCAGAAGCGCGGCCTCGCGGTCCTGGCGATGGCAATGCTGGTCGGATCGCTCGGCGTGAGTGTCGCCACGATCGCCCTGCCGGCCCTTGCACGGGACTTCTCGGTTCCGGTCGCGCATTTGCAATGGGTCGTTCTGGCCTACCTGCTCTCGGTGACCGTCACCATTGTCGCCGGAGGTCGTCTCGGAGATCTGGTCGGAAACCGGCCGGTGGTTCTCGTGGGGCTCGGCGTCTTCAGTCTGGCGTCGGCGGTCTGCGCCCTCGCCCCGACGCCGGGCACGCTGATCGCGGCGCGTGCGGTTCAGGGCATCGGAGGGGCGATACTGATGGCGCTGCCGATCTCGATCATCCGCGACACGGTGCCGAAGGAGCGAACCGGCGCCGCAATGGGCCTGATGGGGACGATGTCGGCCATCGGCACCGCGCTCGGCCCGTCGCTCGGCGGACTGATCATCGCCTGGTCAGGCTGGCGGGCGGCGTTCCTGCTCCTCGCGCTCGCCGGGTCGCGGTCTTCGCGCTGACGGCGCGGGAGGTCCGCACGACGCGGACCGCCAGACCCGGGACCTGGCGCAACCTCGACCTTCCGGGCACGGTGGTGCTTGCGCTGGCGCTGGCAGCCTATTCCCTGTCAATCACCGGTGCGTCGTCCGGACTGACGGCCGGAGGAGGACTGCTGCTGCTGGCGGCCGCCGCCGGATTCGCAGCATTCGTTGCAATCGAACGACGGCGCGCGATGCCGCTCGTCCAGCTTGCCCTGCTGAGCGAGCGGCCGATCTCGGCATCGCTGCTGATGAACCTGCTCATCGCCAGCGTGATGATGTCGACGCTCGTCGTGGGGCCGCTCTACCTCGCCTTTGCGCTCGGTCTCGACGATGCCCTGGTCGGTATTGTCATGGCAGTCGGACCGGCCACCGCTGCGCTGTCAGGTTTCCCGGCAGGGCGCCTGACCGACAGGTTCGGAGCGCGCCGCATGCTACTGGCCGGTCTGGTCCAGACGATCGCCGGCCTGCTGTGCTTCGCGCTGCTGCCCGGTTACGTCGGCGTCATCGGCTATGTCCTGGCATTGATGCTGTTGACACCGGGCTTCCAGCTGTTTCTCGCCGCGAACAACACGTCCCTGATGATCGCGGCCCCGGAAGCCCAAAGGGGTATGGTGGCCGGGCTCCTGGGGCTTTCCCGCAATCTCGGCTTCATGACCGGTGCCGCAGCCATGGGAGCCCTGTTCTCGTTGCGCGCGGGATCAGCGGACATCGCCCAGGCATCGCCCGCGGCGGTCGGCGCGGCGTTCTCGGTCACCTTCGTGGTGGCCGCCCGCCTTGGACTGCTCGCGATGCTGGTCGCTAACATCGGCTACCGGACGTCCGCATCGGGCGAGGAGCACGCCGCACCTCGTCACGCTCCCTGATTTGCGGTATCGAGCGCAACTTGGGCCTCGGGCGCCGTCGTGTGGGCGGGACACGGGCACCCCTCCCCTCGCCCCCCATCCGCCGCTATAACCTCCCGGCACTTCCGCTGGTCCGATCCCGCCCATGCTCTTCCACGCCTTCGAGTTCGTCCTGGTCTTCCTGCCGGCGACCTTCGCGCTGTTCCTGATCCTGGAGCGGACGGGGAACGCGCGGTTCACGGTGCATCTGCTCACCGTCGCGTCGCTGGTGTTCTACGGATGGTGGGACTGGCGGTTCCTGGCGCTGCTGGTCGGATCGGTGGTGGTAAACTATGCCATCGGCGCAGCGCTCGCACGGCAGCCGGACGGCGCGCGGGGGCGGGCGCTGCTGACGCTCGGCATCGTGCTGGATCTCGGGCTGATCGGGTTGTTCAAATATGCCGATTTCACGCTCGGCAGCTTCACCACCATCGCCGGCTGGGAATACCACCCGCTCGGGATCGTGCTGCCGCTCGGCATCTCGTTCTTCACCTTCCAGCAGATCGCCTGGCTGGTCGACATCCGCACCGGCCGCGACCGGCAGGTGCCGCCGTTCCTCGACTACGCGCTGTTCGTCACCTTCTTCCCGCAGCTTATCGCCGGGCCGATCGTCCACTGGAGCGAGGTCGGCGGCCAGTACCGCCGCATGGGCGAGCGCAAGCGGGACGCCGCCCGGGCCTGGCTCGACGTCGCGGTGGGCCTTTCGATCTTCGCGGTCGGGGTCTTCAAGAAGATCGTCATCGCCGATGGCTGCGCTGCGATCGCTACCCCCATTTTCGACCGCGCCGACGCCGGACAGGTGGTGCCGCCGCTCGCCGCCTGGGGGGCGGTCAGCGCCTATACGATGCAGATCTACTTCGACTTCTCCGGCTATTCCGACATGGCGATCGGGCTTGCGAGGATGTTCGGCATCCGGCTGCCGGTGAACTTCTTCTCACCCTACAAGCAGGGAAGCATCATCGGCTTCTGGCGGACCTGGCACATCACCCTGTCGCGGTTCCTGCGCGACTACGTCTACATCCCGCTCGGCGGCAACCGGCAGGGGCCGGGGCGCCGCCACATCAACATGCTGGCCACCATGCTGATCGGCGGCCTGTGGCACGGGGCGTCGTGGAACTTCGTGCTGTGGGGCGGCCTGCACGGCATCTTCCTCACCGTGAACCACGTCTGGCGCGAGTTCCGCATGAAGCGCGGTATCACCGCGACCGGCCTCAGGGGCAACCTGTGGCGCTGGGCGGGGTGGGCGCTGACCTTCGCCTGCGTCATGCACGCCTGGATCCTGTTCCGGGCCGAGACGTTTGCTGGCGCGCGCAACGTCGCGGCGGCGATGTACGGGCTCGGCGACATGGTGCCGGCGCGCTTCCACAACGCCCGCGTGACCGACATCGAGTGGGCGATGATCGGCATCGCGCTGGCGATCGCGGTACTGGCGCCCAACACCGCCGAGATCTTCCGCAAGTACAATCCGGCGGTCGGGCTGGCTGCGCTGAGGCTCCGGCTTGCGGACGAGCCGATGGTGCGAATGTACTACCTGCCGGCGACGTGGCGCCTGCCGCCGTGGCGGCCCGGCATCGGCTGGGCGCTCGCCATCGGCGCGCTGCTCGTCGCTTATGTCTATACCGCCAGCCGGTACGAGGCTTATGTCGAGTTCATCTATTTCCGCTTCTGACGGCACCGGGACCGGGTCCCGGCCGCGCATCGCCCGGCGCATCGCCGCCTATCTGGCGGTGGTCGGCGCGCTGGTGGTGCTGGCGGTGCCGGCCTTCCTCGGCCTGGTGGCGCTCGGCCACGGGCTGACGCTGGACATGGCCTACGACAAGGTGGCGCTGAGGCTGAAGGAGAAGATGGCTCTCGCCGAGACCCGCGAGGGGCGCCGCATCCTGGTGTTCTCCGGCTCGAGCGGCTTCTTCGACTTCCGCGCCGCCGACGTCGAGGCGGTGACGGGGCTCGCCAGCGTCAACCTCGCCACCCATTCGGGCAACGGTCTGACCTTCCTGCTCTGGCAGGCGGAGGCGACGGCGCGGCCGGGCGACATCGTCGTCCTGCCGCTCGAGGACGGCTATTACAGCGAGCCGGGCGTCACCTACTACGGCGCCAATGTCTCGCTGGCGATGGGCGCAGGCTTCTTCGCCGACCTGCCGCCGGAGGACAAGCTCGTCTACCTGCGCAACATCCATGTCCGGCGGTTGCTGAAGGTCGCCGCGGCGCGCATGGGGATCGGCGATTACGAACTGGAGCCCGGCTGGACGCTGCCGATCAACGCCAACGGCGACATGGAGGCGGAGACGCCGCCGGCTGCCGCGCTCGCCGCACTGATCTCCGAGGTCTCCGGACAGCGCGCCAATGGCTTCAACTTCGTTCCGCCGGCGTTCGAGCGGATCCGCGACTTCGTCGCGCGGATGAGAGAGCGGGACGTCACCGTCGTCTTCACC
>JAEYRQ010000299.1 GCA_023435545.1 Pseudomonadota bacterium
CTGTTCGAGGCGTTTCTGTCCCGCCCCGGCCAGCTTCTATCCAAGGCGCAGCTGGAGGAGAAGCTCTACGCCTTCGATAGCGAAGTGGAGAGCAACACGATCGAGGTCCACGTCAGCCGCCTGCGCAAGAAGCTGGGCCCGGAGGTCATACAGACCGAGCGCGGCATGGGCTACAGACTGGGCAGACCATGAGGCTGCCGCGGAGCCTGCAGTCCAGACTGGGCCTGTCTCTCGGCGTACTACTGACGCTGCTGTGGATCGCTGCCGCTTCTGCGACGGCCGTAATCCTTCGGCACGAAATGGACGAGGTTTTCGACTCGGCGCTCCAGGAGACCGCGCAGCGTCTTCTGCCGCTTGCCGTCGTCGACATCGTCGGGCGTGAGGACGATGGCGTGACGCAACGGCTGGGAGCTATCCGCGAGCACGACGAATTCTTCACCTATATCGTCCGTGACGCGGAAGGGCGCACTCTGCTGCAATCGCATGCTGCCGACTCCTCGGTGTTCCCGGCCTATGACGGACCGGGCTTTCGCCAGACGGCGACCCACCGGCTCTACAACGACGATGCGCTTCAGGGAACCATCCGGATCACCGTCGCCGAGCCTCTGCAGCATCGCGCGAATGTCGCGCGTGAGATCCAGATGGGCCTTGGGTTGCCGCTTCTGATCGTGACCCCTATTGCGCTCCTGACCATCGTTGTCGCGACGCGGGCAAGCCTCGCCTCCCTGCGCCGCTTCCGGGAAAGATTGGAAACCCGCGATGCCCGGGATCTGTCGCCCGTCCCAGCGGACGACATCCCCTCCGAGATTGCTCCGATGGTGGCTACCCTGAACGGTCTTCTCGAGCGTCTGAAAGAAGCCTTCGATGCCGAGCGCAGCTTTGCCGCCAACGCAGCGCATGAACTGAGAACCCCCCTTGCGGGGGCTATCGCGCAGGCCCAGCGTCTCCAAGTAGAGAGCACCGACTCCCTAGCCCGACATCGCGCTGCAGATATTGAAGCGACGCTCAAGCGGCTGACGCGCCTTGCCGAACGCCTGATGCAACTGGCGCGGGCTGAAGGTGGCCGACTCCGGCAGGATCGGGTTTCGGATCTGCGCACCGTGATGCGCGTCATCGTGGACGACATCGGCGGCAAGTCGAACGCCGAGCGTATCAGGCTGAGGCTTCCCGATCGACCGGTCATCTCGGATATCGATCCCGATACAGTCGGCATCGTATGCCGAAACCTCATTGACAATGGGCTGCGCCACGGCAGCAACGCCGTGCCGGTCGAGGTGACGTTACGCGCGGATGGAGAATTGATCGTCGCAAACGATGGGCCTGTAGTGCCCCCTGAGCAACTGGCTCGCCTGACCGACCGCTTTGAGCGTGCAAACGGCAAGACGGACGGCAGCGGCCTTGGCCTTGCCATCGTCGCGGCGATCGCCGACCGCATCGGTAGCCCGCTTGTTCTGAAATCCCCGCGGCCAAGCCAGCAGGCCGGGTTTGAGGCAAGCGTCAGGATTCCGACTATTGGTTCGGAAATTCCCGCAGATGCAGGCGACATCCTGGATGCCCGCTGATTCAGAAACGAATGCGAAGTGCCACGATCTGAGCTGGCAGATTTGAGCCGAAACTTGACCGACCAGTCGCTTTCTACCGCATTGCGAACAGCTCCTGGTCGAACAGCTTCGCCACCGGCAGGCGCTGCGTCGCGGCTCGCCACCCGTTCCAGCGCTCCACCGGCGGGTACCAAGCCTCAGACTTTGACCTCCAGCATCCGCCGTTCCAGCTCACCGACAAGCAGGCTGAGGGCCTGGATGTGTTGCGCCATATGCTTGTTGGCGGCTCGCAGAGCGCGAAGCTCATCGGTCTCGCGGCCGCGCAGCGCCACAATCTCGGCCTCGAGCTGACGCTCTCGGTCCGTGGCCGCTGGTTGCATCCTGGCGGGTTGCCGGGTCGCGGCGGCGTCCCGGAACTGCACGAGCAGCTTCGGTGCTCTATAGAGTGTCGCCCGCGAGAGCCCGGCTTCCGCGGCCAGACGAGAGACGGTCAATTCCTCTCCCGCTGTCGTGTCGCGCAGCAGCCGGGCCATGGCCGCCTCGATGGCCGCGACCGCGTCCGTGCTGATCGGCCGTGTCATTGCTGGCTTCCTTCGATGAGCGGCGTGATGAGACGGCGCTTGCGCTCATTGTCCTGCAGCAGGGCCTGCCGTTGAAGCGGGGAGGGCCGACCTTCGCTGAGCATCCGTTCGCCTTCGGTGATCGACGCCTGCCAGGGCGCCAGGTGACGGCGTGTGATGCAGGCGTTCGGGCAGCGATCCGGACGGCAGTGGGGCAGCGCCGGTGCGCTTCGCTCGACAGGGGCCTCCTCGCGATCGAGGCAGAGCGCGGTGTCGGGATCGAAGAAGCAATCCGCCAGCAGCCCGACATGGAGCGTGCGCCCGAGATGCGCGAGCATCGCGCGCAGGCGCTGGGAGTCGACGATCCGGCCCGGCAGGTCGCCCAGCTTGTCGCGGATATGTTCGAACTCGCGCCGGAGGCGCGCCGCGGCGGGTCCGGCCGGCGGCAATTCGCGCCTGATCGCATCCTCGTAATAGGCAACCACGTCGTCGAGCTGACCGAGCGCGCGCTCCTGCTCGACCTCGATCCGGAATCCCGACGGGCTGGAGCCGGCATAGCCTTCGAAGATGGCGACGGAGGCATGCTTGTACTGGATCTTGCCGGCCACGGTGCCGAACGGCCGGTTGGCGATATGCCATGCGAGCGTTCGCCGGAATTGTCGCGACGTGAACCACCAGGGACCGCCACCCACATGCGGAATCATTGGCTCCTCGCCGGAACGTTCGTCGAGGTGTGCACGAAAGTCATTGATGAGCGCGAGCGTGCCGCCGCGCAGTTCGTCTCTGTTGCCGCTGTTCATCGCCAGTGTCTGCCAGATGGTATCGACGCCGCGGGCCTCGCGCTGCCGTCGGCTCAGCCGTTCCGCGACGTCGATCGCCCGGGCAACCGGAGCGATCGTCACCCACTCGGCGTTCTCGCCGGCTGCCGTTCTCGACTTGTAGACCGTGCTTGTGATGCGATGGCGCTCGATACGGCCGTCGGCGCTGGGGCTGATGGACAGGCATCCCATCCGCATCGCCTGCAACTCGCTGTCGCGCATGCCGGTCAGGTAGGCACAGACGATGTAAGCGGCGGCCTGGAGCATCCGCTCTTCCTGCGCGAGGCTGTGCTGGTCGAAACGCTCTCGCCAGGGACGGCCGGTGTCCGGATCGACAGCGATGGGACTGTCCAGGCCCCCGGCCTCGCCGCCAAGACGCGCAAGAGCCTGTTCCAGGCGCCGTCGCAGCAACGGGCGACCGGTGAGGTGGCGGGCCTCGCAGCCAAGCTGGAGTCCGATCAGATGAAAGTTGATGCCCGGCTCGACGTCTCCGGACATCATGATGGTGCGCACGGGAATGCCGAACCCCTCGACGCAGCGCCGGCCGATGTAGATATCGAGGCGGTCCGACAGCGCCATGCCGTTCCGCGTTTCCCTGCGCGCTCGTTCGAGCCGATCGAGCTCGGCGCGCGCCGCGAAGATGTCTTCGGCGAAAACGTCGATGTATTTGAGCGACCATCGCAGCAGTGCCCCGATGACTGGCTCGGGGATGCGTGGCGTGCGGTTCTCGGCGGTCATCGGCTGTGGCACTACCCCGGCCACCCGCACGGCGGCGCGACCTCGCCACGGCCGGCAGGAAAAGTTGCTCAGCGTCAGGAACCGGCCGTAGCGGTCGAGCATGACGGGAACGTCGATGATGTGGGCGATGCGCCCGCGGTTGCGTCCCGGCTGGCGCTTCAGCTCGGCGAGATAGGCGTCGAGCAGCGCCTGGTCGACCAAATGCATCGCAAACCGGCCCGCGTGATTGGCGACGAAGGCCATGAAGCCCGCCAGCATGTGAAGCGTGGCTCGCGCCATGGTCGGCGCCAGACAGGCCTGCGTCGGCAGAGGCGAAGCCTCGTTCATGCGCGCCCAGATGAACTCCTTGGCCGTCAGCCGCTGCCACGGGTCTTCGAGGCTCGAAAAATCGACCGTCACGAGGGATCTGGGGACGTTCTCCCGAAAGATCGCGGGCGCGAGGTCCCACCGGTCGTCGACAAACCGGGACAGGCTGGTCTCGTCGGTGCCGGGCTTGAGCGCATGTGTCGCAAGGACGATCTCGTCGGCACGCCGAGTCCGCGAGATCGCCCAGGTCTCGGTCGGGATCGTCGGCGCGATGGCAGTCATGGCGCGCTTGCCTCGGGCGGCAGATAGAGGAGGTCCGCAGTCGCGCTCTTACGCGCGGCCTCCACGACGCTCGTGGGAAAGCCCGGCAGGATCTGATCGTTGATGCGCCGCCAGGCCCGACCGAATTTGGCCTCCCAGTCCTCGCTCGCAAGCAGCCCGCGCTGTTCGAGCGAGAAGTTCATAAAGGCGATCAGCGCCGGCAGCTTGCGGGCTGTGATGACCGCGTTGCGGCAATCAAGACATGCCCAGAAGGGGGACGGGCAGGCTTGATCCGGCTTGCCGAACGGGCTGTCGTAGAAGTTCGCGCAGCTAGCCAGCCACACATCCTGCGCGCCATCCAGGAACGGGACCACATCCCGGGTTGCGATCGCGACGGGGAGGTCGGCGGCGTTCGGATCGCAGCGGATCGCCGCTTCCTGCGCAGGCGTGAAAATCCGGGGCTCATTGGGCTGCGCTGCCGCCAGGGCCTCGTCGAGCGCTGCCACGATGGTGGCCTCATGGACGTGCCGGAGCGCGGGGATGTCGGCGTAATGCTGCGCGGCCACCTCGACCGAGTGGCCTTGCGCAAAGGTCTCGAGCTGGCCTCCGGTCTTGACGTACCACGCGGCCTTGTAGGTCTTGCGCAGTCGCGAGAGTTCGAGCCGCAACACGTTGCCCTGGTCATCGACAAGACCGTGATCCCGCACGAAATACCGGGCGGCCAGGCTGCCA
>JAEYRQ010000326.1 GCA_023435545.1 Pseudomonadota bacterium
ACCGAGCCAGGGAGGCCGACGACCTCCAGGCCGAGCGGGAGCGCGCGCAGCAGGAGCAGAGCCAGAGGTCGCGGCGCATCGAGGAACTGTGTGCGGAGTTCGACCAGCAGGTGCGCGAGGCGCTTGATGCGGTCACGTCGGGTGCCGGCCAGATGGAAGGCAATGCCGACAGCCTGGCGAACCTGGCCGAGCGCACCTCCTCGCGCGCCTCCACCGTCGCCTCGGCGGCCGAGGAGCTCAGCGCCAACGTGCAGATCGTCGCCTCCGCCACCGAGCAGTTGTCGAGCGCCATCCAGGAGATCAATCAGCAGATGGGCCAGTCGCTGTCGATCTCCCGTCAGGCGGTGGACGAGGCCGACCGGACCAACGGTACCATCGGCGGTCTCGCCGAAGCCGCTGGCCGCATCGGCGAGGTCGTCAGCTTGATCAACGACATCGCCGCGCAGACCAACCTCCTGGCGCTGAACGCCACCATCGAGGCGGCGCGCGCCGGCGAGGCCGGCAAGGGCTTCGCGGTGGTCGCCAACGAGGTGAAGTCGCTCGCCACCCAGACCGCCAAGGCGACCGAGGACATCTCCGCCCAGATCGCCGAGGTGCAGACCACGACCAGCAGCGCCGTCGACGCCGTCGCCACCATCGGCAAGACGATTCTGCAGGTGAACGAGATCGTCAACGCGATCGCCGCGGCCGTCGAGGAGCAGGGAGCGGCGACCCGCGAGATCGCCGAGAATGTCCGCCACGCCTCAGGCGCCACCGACGAGGTGTCGACCAACATCGTCGCGGTGACGACGGACACCCAAGAGACCGGCCAGCGCTCCAGCGAGGTCCATGCGACCTCCGGCGAGCTGAGCCGCACGGCCGAGATCCTGCGCCAGCAGGTCGCGACCTTCCTCGGCGGCGTCCGCGCCGCCTGACCGGCAGTCGCCGGATCGAATGCAGAGAGCGGGGTGGTATCGGCCCCCGCCCTCCCATTTGCGCCGAAACTGGTCTATGAGGAGCCCGACGATGGGACTCCGGGACCTGTGACCATGAACGAAGCCGTGCGCGCTGCCGCCAAGTCGAAGCTGATTGAGGGCATGACCGGCCCGTGGGAGGTGGTGATCGGCATGGAGGTCCATGCCCAGGTCGCCTCGCAGGCGAAGCTCTTCTCCGGCGCCTCGACCGAGTTCGGCGGCGAGCCCAACAGCCATGTGTCGCTGGTCGACGCCGCCATGCCGGGGATGCTGCCAGTCATCAACCGCTTCTGCGTCGAGCAGGCGGTGAGGACAGGGCTCGGCCTGAAGGCGCAGATCAACCACCGCAGTGTCTTCGACCGGAAGAACTACTTCTACCCGGACCTGCCGCAGGGCTACCAGATCTCCCAGTACCAGCACCCGGTGGTGGGCGAGGGGGTCGTCCTCGTCGACATGCCCGACGGCGAGACCATTTCCGTCGGCATCGAGCGCATCCATCTGGAGCAGGATGCGGGCAAGAGCCTGCACGACCAGCACCCGACCCAGTCCTACGTCGACCTCAACCGATCGGGCGTCGCGCTGATGGAGATCGTCTCCAGGCCCGACCTGCGCTCTTCGGAGGAGGCGCGCGGCTATGTCACCAAGCTCCGCACGATCCTGCGTTATCTCGGCACCAGCGACGGCAACATGGAGCAGGGTAGCTTGCGCGCCGATGTCAACGTATCGGTGCGCCGGCCGGGCTATCCCTTCGGTACGCGCTGCGAGATCAAGAACGTCAACTCGATCCGCTTCATCGGCCAGGCGATCGAATACGAGGCGCGCCGCCAGATCGACATCATCGAGGACGGCGGCACGATCGACCAGGAGACGCGCCTGTTCGATCCGAAGACAGGCGAGACCCGCTCGATGCGCTCGAAGGAAGAAGCGCACGACTATCGCTACTTCCCCGATCCGGACCTGTTGCCGCTCGAACTGGAGGTCGCCTGGGTCGAGGACATCGCCGCGAGCCTCCCGGAACTGCCCGATGACAAGAAGGCGCGCTTCATCGCCGACTTCGGCCTGACGCCCTACGACGCCGGCGTGCTGGTGGCCGAACGCGAGACCGCCGACTTCTTCGAGAAGGTCGCCGCCGGCCGCGACGCCAAGGCTGCCGCCAACTGGGTGATCAACGATCTGCTGGGCGCGCTCAACAAGGCGGGCAGGGCGATCGGCGACAGCCCCGTCACCGCCGACCAGCTCGGTGCCATCGTCGATCTGATCGGCGAGAAGGTGATCTCCGGCAAGATCGCCAAGGATCTGTTCGAGATCGTCTGGAACGAAGGCGGCGATCCCAAGGAGATCGTCGAGAAGCGCGGTATGAAGCAGGTCACCGACACCGGCGCCATCGAGAAGGCGGTCGACGAGGTGATCGCCGCCAATCCCGACAAGGCCGAGCAGGCGCGCGCGAAGCCGACGATGGCCGGCTGGTTCGTCGGCCAGGTGATGAAGGCCACCGGCGGCAAGGCCAACCCGCAGGCCGTCAACGACCTGGTCAAGGCCAGGCTGGGCATCGAGTGATGTTCGTCCGCACCGCCGGGGAGCGCGATCTCGAAGCGATCCGCGCTTTGCTGGTGGGGACGTGGCATGCCACCTATGACGATATTTACGGTGCGGCGAAGGT
>JAEYRQ010000372.1 GCA_023435545.1 Pseudomonadota bacterium
GGGGTGGGGGCCCCCCTCCGTAGAGCTGTGCGTCAGTCGGTCCTGGGGACCGTCAGGCTGTCTGCCGTCAGGTCTGGCCCCAGAACTGGTCGGTCTGCTGGCGCTCCTGCCGCATCGTCTGCGGATCGTTGAACCGGGCCGGGTCTACGGTTGGCGCCTGCTCCAGCTCGGCCTCGGTGCGGTCGACGACGATGGTATCGAGACCCGGCGTGGCGCGGATCTCGGTCCACGGGATGGCATAGTGGTCCTCGCCGATGCCGAGGAAGCCGCCGCGCGCGACCAGCACATAGGCAATCGAACCGTCATTGGCGTCGATGATCACGTCACTGACGCTGCCGAGGCTCTCGTCCTGCGGATTGCGCACGTCGGTGCCGGTGATGTCGTCGACGCGATACGTCAGCACGCCCTCGCTGCCGGCCAGCGGCTCGGCCAGCGCCAGCTGCTCCTGCCGCCACGTGGTCACCGACTCAGGATCGACGCCGGCCTGCTGCAGACGCTGCGAATAGTCGTCGTAGACCTCGTGCATCTTGGCGACGATGTACTCGCAACCCTCGCGGTCGCCACGCTGCGCCAGCACATGGCCGGCATTGTAAAGCGCGTGGATCTGCACGCGAGGCGTGGCCATGCCGGCTGCCGGAGCCCGCGGATCGGTCGCACCGCCAGCCATACCGGTCTGAGCCGTGCCGGTCTGGGCAGCGCCGGTTTGCGGGCCGGTCTGCGGCGCAGTGCCGGTCTGGCCGGCTGAGCCCGGTTGTGGCGTTGCCTGGGTGGCCGGGGTTTGCGGCGTGGCGGTGCCATAGCCGCCGGCGCCCCAGCCGCTCATCCAGAAGCCGTCGCCGCTGACCTGCTGGGCGAACTGCTGCATGTCCCGGAGGCAGGCCTGGGCGACCCGCTGGTTCTGCTGCTGGCGGGCCTGCTGCTGCCCCTGCCGCTGCTGCGTCTGGGCCTGGGTGCCCTTCTGGCCCTGCTGCTGCCCGGTCTGCTGCTGGGCCTGGCCCTGCTGCTGCGCCTGGTTGCCCTGCTGGGTCTGCGCGTTCGCGCCGGTCGCGGCGAGCGCCATGGCGACGGTGAGGATGGCTGTGGAGGAAGCAAGTCTTGCGATCATGTGTTCCACCCTTTCATTGAGGTTGGTTGTGCACGCTTGTGTCGGTGCGGTGATATGGGGCTAACCGCCTGCGCGCCGAACTGTTCCGCAGATAATCCGACGCAGGCGGGCCTCAGACCCGCATGTTTCAGCGGAACGCCCAGCGTTTCGGCATCAGACGCCGGAGCAGGATCCGCCTCCAGTCGGGCGGCCGCTCCGGATCGACCAGGTCGCTCTCGGCCAGGGCGTCCTCGATCGGGCCGGGAGCGTCGGACTCGTAGGGAACGAGCGTGCGGCCGCTGCCTCGCAGCGCCTCGATCGTCGCGACCAGCGAGCCGGTTTCGCCAAGCTTCGCTGCGAAATGCTTCGCGGTGGTGCCCAGGTGCTCGGCCAGGAGGTCGTCCCGCATGGCCGTGATACGCTTACGCAGTGCCGGCGCACCCCTGCGGCGCGGCACCGCCTCGATGATGAGATCGCATTCGGAATCGAAGCCCATCGAGCGGTTGTTGAGGTTGGAGGAGCCGACCCTGAGCAGCCGGTCGTCGACGACCATCACCTTGGCGTGCACGTAGATCGGCGCCCCCTTCTGCGTCACCGGCGTATAGATGCGGAAGCGGCCGTGGCGGTCGGCCTTTCGCACGAGGCCGAGCAGCCGGTGGCGGGCGCTGTCCATGGTCGCGGCCTCCAGCCAGCCGTCGGCCGACCTGGGGTTCACCACCACGATCTCCGGCCCGTCCGCTTCCCGCAGGCGCTTTGCCATTGCCTCGGCGATCCGCCGGCAAGCGAAGTACTGGCTCTCGCAGTAGATCGTCCGTTCCGCCGCCGCGATCGCGTCGAGATGGAGGGCCTCGATCTCGTGGGCGGGTTTCGTGTCGCCGTATTCCGGGATGGTGCGGGCGATGCCGACCTCGACGTCGGTCAGGTCCGGGCGGATCGAAGCCGGCCAGATCGGATCGCAGTCGGGGGGTGGCTGGAGGGGCTTTCCGCCGGCCCGCTCCCAGCGCCCCCGGGCAAGCTCGCCGAGCGCGCGGGCGACATCACCGTCGACGAGGGTGGCGGCGTCGTGCCACGGGTCATAGCGCCATCCCGACGGGCGGCGGCGGCGCGGGTCCCTGTCGCGGTGCTCACGTGTGTCCCAGCGGTCGGCGGTCATGTCGATGCCGCCGCAGAAGGCCAGCCGGTCGTCGATCACGACGACCTTCTGGTGATGCGCCGCGCCCGGCGGATGGGCGCTATCGAGGCGGAAATGAATCCGCTCGCTCGTCATCCAGTCGAGGACGGCAATCGGCGTGGTGCCGCGGCCGAGCGCCAACACGATGCCGAGATCCCATTTCAGCACGTGGACCTCGACGCCCGGCCGGTTGCGGTCGATCCAGCGCAGGAACGGCCCGAGCTTGTTGGGCCCCTCCAGCGTCTTGCCGTCGGGCTCGAACTTGATACGTGTGTCGAAGTCCCAGCCGATCAGGTAGACCGAATGCCGCGCCGCAAGGATCGCCTCCTTGACAGCCTTGAAGTAGTCGGCGGCGTCGACGATGAGCGCGAGCCGGCCGGCGGGTTCGATCCGCCAGCAGGTGCGGCCGGGCCGCAGAATGCCGGACTGGCTGGCCATCGGCGAAGTTCCCCGGGTGCAAGAGGCGGACGCAAACGCCAGTCTTCCGCCGTACCGGCGTCAGTATGGCACGAGAAAACGCGCCGGCCGCGCTCCCGGTTCGACCGCACCGCCGCGATTGACGCGACGGTGCGCCGGCAGCTCAGCGGACCTGCACCAGGTCGCCCGAGATCGTGCAGTCGACCAACCACTTCAGCGAGCTGTTGTCGTTCATCTGGATGATGATCTGCGCACGCGGGTTGATCGGGACGTGCATCGTCTGATGGACCGCCAGCGACCGCTTGCTCGACGGGGTGACCGGCGTCAGCGGCAGCGCCACCTGGAACTTCAGGTCGTCATTGACCGGCCGGACGGACATCACCGACGTGTTGATGTCGAAGTCGGCGTTGCCGTCGACGCTGCAGTTGATCATGCGCAGGTCGAAACGCTTCCGGTTCGGGACGACCGGGAATTCCACGACGCACTCGTCGGACTGGCAGAAAGCGCGGGCGGACTTGCGGTAGGGCGTCGAGTCGCCGACGGCGGCCGGCGCCGCCGTCGCGGCGAGCACCAGGATGGCAGGCGCGCAGGTGGCGGCGAGAACTGCCCTGATCATCGTTCGGGTGTTGCGGGTCGTCATGTCTTGGCTCCGTGTCCGGTCTTGGTCGGAGCGGTGTAGGAAGCAGGCGTTTCCGTAGGACGTCCTGCTGTCTTCCGTGGCGTAACGGAATGTTGCCCGCGCGTTGCCGCGGGCGCCTACAGCGGCCGGCCGCCGTCCGCGCCGGCGCACCACAGGTCGGTGAGGAGATCTGCGACGGCCTCCTCGTCGTCCCTCAGATGCTGAAGCGCAGGGTCGGCGCGCAGGTGCAGTTCGGTCAGGAAGGCATCGATCATACCGCCCAGCGCGCAGGCAGCCGGAAGGAAGGTCTCGGCCGCGGCGGGCGGGCCGTCCCCCGCGCGCCGGCGGGCGATTGCCGCGGCCATGCGCAGATTCCAGCCCCGATTGAGCTCCCGCCAGGCCGCGCCGGACGCGGTGGCCTCGCCCGACAGACCGATCAGGCAGTTCATCAGCGCAGGATTGGCGCGGAACAGCCTCGCATAGGCGAGCGTGGCGGCGTGAACGCGGGCGCGTGATCCCGGCTCGCCGGAGCGCGCCGCTGCCAGCGTGTCGCGTACATGGGCGGCGAAGGCGGCGACCAGCGCCTCGACGGCGGCGCCCATGTCCGCGAAGTAGCGGTAGAAGGTTCCATGCGCGAGTCCGGCGCGCGCAGTCACGGACGAGACCTTCAGGCCGGATGATCCGGCGCGGTCGGTGAGCTCCGCCGCCAGCGCTGCCATCAGGCGAAGCAGGGTGCGATCTGTCTTCGCCCTGGTCTCCATCGCCGCGTGCTCCAGGACAGCGGCGAAGTCGAGGCGGGCGGCAGGTATCGAAGCCGGGGCGGCGGTCGGTCCGGACATGTCGGCACTCCTTTCCAACGGCGCATTGACCGAGTGCATTGACTCGGGCGCGCCGTTATGGAAATGACAATGACATCATAGTCATTTTCTGGATGATGCCAATGGCCGAACCGTCGGGTTGCCGTGAACGGGCGGAGACGGCGACGCCGCCCGGCCGGCCCGCAGGCGCTCCGCTCCCTCACATGCTGATCGCCCGCACATGCTGATAGACCGCGCCGACTTCGCCGACCTCGCCGATCTCACGGCGCATCGTCAGAAGCTCTGGGAGCGCCAGCGCGACTATGTCGCCGTCCGCTCCGCCCTGCATCGGCGCGCCTGGGGCAAGATGCGGCCTCCGGCTTCGCTCGAGGCCCTCGCCGACCTGCCGCTGATCGACAAGGAGATGCTGCGCGAGAGCCAGCGCGATCACCCGCCCTTCGGCGACTACCTGGCATCCGAGCCGGACTGGATCACGCGTGTCCACCGCACCTCCGGCACGACGGGCACCGCCATGAACCTCGCCCTGTCGGCCCGCGACGCCCATGAGACGGCGGTGGTCGG
>JAEYRQ010000424.1 GCA_023435545.1 Pseudomonadota bacterium
CGCATCGTCACCGTCCGGGAAAGCGGGCGGCTGGTGCTCATCCTGCCGCTGGCGGTCGGGCGCACCCCAATGGGGCGGGTCGCACGCTGGGCGGGCGATCCCATCCTGCAATACGGCGACGTCATCGCGGCGCCCGGCGCCGATCCGGCACCGTGGCTCGATGCCGCCTTCGCCGAGCTTACCCGTCCGGGTGACATCGGCGTGCTGTCGCTGCGGCGCATCCGCGCCGACGCGGCCATCGCCGGCTGGGCCGCTGGCCGCCTCGATCCCGTCGGTGCCGCCGACGAGGCGATGGAGATCGACCTGTCGGAGTTTGCTGAACCCGGCGACTACGCCAGGGCCCGGTCGTCGCGCGCGGCCCGCAACCGCAGGCGGCGTAACAAGCTGGCACAGATGGGAGAGGTCGCCTTCCGCCTGGTCGACGGCGGCGAGGAAGCGCGCGAGCTCGCCTGCGCGGCTCTGGAGCTCAAGCAGCAGTGGCTCGAGGATCAGGGCCAGTACAGCCGCGCCTTCGCCGACCCCCGCACTGCCGCCTGCCTCGTCGATATGGCCGCGTATCGGACGGTCGGCAGCGGTGTCGTCACCGCCAGCCTCGAGATCGGCGGCAGGCCGGCGGCCGTCGAGATCGGCATGGTGCACAACGGCCGCTACTGCGCATTCCTCGGCGCCTTCGACTACGAATTGTCGAAGCACAGCCCAGGGCAGGTGCAGATGCAGGACAGCATCGAGTGGTGCATCGCGCGCCGCCTCGGCTGCTACGACCTGATGGCGCCCGCCGACGAGTACAAGCGCCAGCTGGCCAGCCGCTCCGTGGGCGTCCAGGACTACACTGTCCTGCTCGGGCTGGCGGGGCTCCCCGCCGCGATCTGGTCGACCTATGCGCCGCGAAGCGTCAAGGCCGCCTTCCAGATGCTTCCCCGCAGCCTGCGCAGCGTCATCCGCGCCCGCATCGCCTGAGACGCCAGACCTATGCCGTAATCCGCTCGACAGCGGGGCGGCTGCACGCGCAATGTGTGCCGCCAGAGGGTCCGGCCATTCGGGACCCGGCATCGGAGGCGGCATGCACAGCGACGAGGACCGGGAGCACATACCGACCACGACCGAAGAGATCGTCCGCTGGCTGCGCGGGCGCGCAATCGACGAGGTCGAGTGCCTCGTGCCCGACATGACGGGGATGATGCGCGGCAAGATCGTCCCGCGCGAAGACTTCATCCGAAACCTCGGCTCGGGGCTCAGGCTTCCCGAGACGATCCTGCTGCAGGCCGTGACCGGCGACACGGTCTGGGAGACGCAGGTCGCCTCTGAGACCGACCAGGACATCCGCACGATACCGGACGTGACGACGATCCGCGTGGTGCCCTGGTACGAGGAGCCGACGGCGCAGGTGATCTGCGATGTGATCTACAACGACGGCACCCCGGTCGATTTCGCGCCGCGCTCGGTGCTGAGGCGCATCCTCGGCCTCTATCAGGAGAGAGGCCTCAAGCCGATCGTCGCGCCCGAACTCGAATACTATCTGGTGGAGAAATCGGACGACCCCGACCTGCCGCTGTCGACCCCGGTCGGCATCTCCGGGCGAAAGGAATCCGGCCGCCAGGCCTACGGAATCGAGGCGGCCAACGAATTCGATCCGGTCGTCGAGGAGATCTACGCCTATTGCGAGGAGTCGCGCATCGAGATCGGGACGATGGCGCATGAAGCCGGCCCCGCCCAGCTCGAGATGAACTTCCTTCACGGCGACCCACTCGAACTCGCCGACCAGGTGTTCCTGTTCAAGCGCGCCGTGCGCAAGGCGGCGCTGAAGCATGGCATGTTCGCGACTTTCATGGCCCAGCCACACGAGAACGAGCCGGGCTCGGCGATGCACATCCACCAGTCGATCGTGCGCGCCGACGACGGTTCCAACATCTTCGTTGACGCGGACGGCGAGGATACGCCGGCCCTCTTCCACTACATCTCCGGCCTGCAGCGCCATGTGCCCTCAGCGATGCCGCTGTTCTGCCCGAACGTGAACTCGTTCCGGCGCATCCGACTGGAATCCGATGCACCGATCAACGTCCACTGGGGACGGGACAACCGCACCTGCGGGCTTCGCGTACCGGATTCGCCCCCGGCGGCCAGGCGCGTCGAGAACCGCGTCCCGGGCGTCGACGCCAACCCGTATCTGGCGATGGCCGCAACGCTCGCCTGCGGACTCATCGGCCTCGAGGAGAAGCTCGAGCCGGCGTCGGTCGTCACCATCGACGCGCACACCCTGCCCTTCGGCCTGCCGCGCCACCATCACGAGGCGCTGGAGATGCTTGGCAGGAATGGCCCGTTATGCGAGGTGCTCGGCGACCGCTTCATCGCCGCCTTCACCGAGGTGAAGCAGCTCGAATGGCAGCTCTACAACAGGGTCATTTCGAGCTGGGAGCGCGAGTACCTGCTGCTGAACGTGTAGCTGACATTTCTGGTGCGGCCTTCGTCCTGGCCCGCGAGCGGCCCGTTCCGATCACGTTTCAGTGCCTCGCCGGCCAATCGCTCTCCGGCGCGACCGCGGTTACCAAACGGAAACACGCCAGCGATCTCCGAGAAACATTCCGCCTTCATACCCCCCACGTTCAATGATTGATTGAAAACGGAGATTTCCCGTGATTGCACATTCCAATACGTCATTTCGTCGTTCTTGCCTGCGCGCCACGGCATTGCTTGCGGCTGTGGTCCCCGGATTGCTTCTGGCCGATGCTGCCCCGGTTCTTGCAGGCCAAACCCAGGCGGACGAGCTCCACCGCGCCGTGAAGCGGTACCGCGCCGCCACAACCTGCCACGGCAAGACCAGCTGTCACGTCACTTTCGACAACACCCCCTATGGCAAGAAGCGCCTCGAGAAGAGGAGCTTGAGTTGCATGGCCGACGTTCAGGACGGCACCATCCGTGGTGGATGGTTCTCGGTGTCCGAGCAGGTCTACGAACACCTGGAATCCAGCCTGCATTCAACGATTAACGGCAAGAGAAGCTATTCGCTGAACAGCGCGGCGATCTACCGGACCGAGCCGAACGGCCAGATGAAAGTCAGCGTCTCGGCCAGTGGGAGCATCACGCTGATGGAGTGCATAGTTATGGGCGAGATCGTGACCTACCAGTAGGGACGACCGTCCGGCCGACGATGTCGGCGGGAACCCTGTAGTGGCGTAGCGGGCCGCCTGTGCCCGCCATTGCCATTTGGGCACTACTG
>JAEYRQ010000459.1 GCA_023435545.1 Pseudomonadota bacterium
TGCGCCTACAGGGCTAACCACGTCCTCCGCAAGGACGGGATAGCGCGGGACGGGGGAGGTGGTGCCATCTGCGTTCGGCATCGTGCCGACGCAGGGCAGCGGACCCAGATCCGCCACGTCCCCGGCAGTCAGCACCAGCTCGACGCCCGGCATGGCGCGGACGGCCTCGACGTCGCCGATCGTGAAGCGGGCGTGGGCGATCGGACTGCGCACGACGAACGCCCACAGCGTGTCCGCTGGGGTATGGTCTGCCAGATACCGGCCCTGGCCGGACACGAAAGCGGGATCTTCCTTGCGCCGGACCGGCGCGCCAATTCCGAATTTCATGGGGTGTCGCCCGTGTCGGGGGGAGGGATAGTGCAGAAGCTAGCGCCCGGACCGGCGGTTTTCAACACGGCCGGACCGCGGCGCGGCATCGCGGAGGAGGCGGGCCTCACCAGAGCCTGCCGCCAGGAATCATGTGAAGCGGCGAAGCTTCGTAACGGGTTCGCAAGCGGCCGATCCGAAGCTGGAAAGCGCGCATCTTGTTTTCTGTCAGCCTTCGGATCAATCTGGCCGGGCGCCCGGCGCCCACAACAGACAACGGCACGCCCATGCTGATCCCCCGACAGCAGAGCATCCTCGACCTCGCCCGCCAGGTCGGGCGCGTCACCGTCGAGGACCTCGCCGCCCGCTTCGACGTTACACCCCAGACGATCCGCAAGGACCTGAACGACCTGTGCGACAAGCGCCTGCTGACGCGTGTGCATGGCGGTGCGATCCTGTCGTCGGGCGTACAGAATGTCGGCTACGACGCGCGGCGGATGATGGCGATGGCGGCGAAGGCCGCGATCGGCCAGGCGACGGCCGAGCTCATCCCGGACTCGGCCTCGTTGTTCATCAATATCGGCACGACGACCGAGGCGGTCGCCCGCGCCATGCTGCAGCACGACGGGTTGATGGTGATCACCAACAATCTCAACGTCGCCAGCCTGATGCGCGGCTACAGCCAGATCGAGGTTGTGATCGCCGGCGGGGTCGTTCGCCACGCAGACGGCGGGATCGTCGGCGAGGCGGCGGTCGACTTCATCCGCCAGTTCAAGGTCGACTTCGCCGTGATCGGCGTCTCGGCGATCGACGGCGACGGGGCGCTGCTCGATTTCGACTACCGCGAGGTGCGGGTCGCCCAGGCGATCATTTCCAACGCCCGGCACGTCATCCTCGTCTCCGACGCCACCAAGTTCGAACGTTCGGCTCCGGTGCGCATCGGCCACATCTCCCAGGTGCACACCTTCGTCACCGATGTCTGCCGGCCCGCCGCCATCAGGCAGGTATGCGAGGAAGCGAGCGTACGGCTGGTCGAAACCGGAGATCCGGTCGCGATCGCGTAAGTTTCGCTTGAAGCGCGATCTCTTTCGTTTATCATTCGCATCAACGGCAAAAACGAAGAATTTGTGCTGCAATGCAATATGCGTTGTGGCCGATGGGGAGCGCGGTGGCGGACACGCCCTACGACATCGCCGTGATCGGCGGGGGTATCAACGGTTGCGGCATCGCGCGCGACGCGGCCGGCCGCGGTCTGTCGGTGTACCTCGCCGAGATGGGCGACCTGGCGGGCGCCACCTCGTCCGCCTCGACCAAGCTGATCCACGGCGGCTTGCGCTATCTCGAGTACTACGAGTTCCGGCTGGTGCGCGAATCGCTGGTGGAGCGCGAGGTGCTGCTGCAGGCGGCGCCGCACATCATCTGGCCGCTGCGCTTCGTGCTGCCGCATCATGCCGGCCTCAGGCCCGCATGGCTGATCCGGCTCGGGCTGTTCCTCTACGACCATCTGGGCGGACGGCGCATCCTGCCGCCGGCGCGCACGCTCGATCTCGGCACCAATCCGGCGGGAAGGCCGCTGAAGCCTGGCTACCGGAAAGGGTTCGAATATTCCGACTGCTGGGTCGAGGACTCGCGCCTGGTGGTCCTGAACGCCATGGACGCGGCCGAACGGGGCGCCACCATCCGGACTCGCGCGGAGGTGACCAAGGCGGTGCGCGAGGGCGCATCCTGGGCGATCGAGGTGCAGGATCGGCTGGCCGGCGCGACCGCCCGCATCCGTGCGCGGGCGCTGGTCAATGCCAGCGGGCCATGGGTGGCGATGGGCGGCGGGGAGCGGCTGTCCGCGTCGCCGGACGCCCGGGTGAGGCTCGTCAAGGGCAGCCACATCATCACCCGCCGCCTGTTCGACCATGACCGCGCCTACATTTTCCAGAATGCCGATGGCCGCATCGTCTTCGCGATCCCCTACGAGGGCGATTTCACCCTGATCGGCACGACCGATCTCGACTATGCGGGCGATCCCGGTGCGCCGCAGATAACGTCGCAGGAGGTCAGCTATCTCTGCGCCGCGGCCAGCGAGTACTTCCGCGATCCCGTGCGCGAAAGCGACGTAGTCGCCTCCTTCGCCGGGGTGCGTCCGCTCTATGACGACGGCGCCAGCGCGGCCCAGGCGGCGACGCGCGACTACGTGTTGAAGCTGGACGGGTCGGGTAAGGACGCTGCGCCGCTGCTCACAGTCTATGGCGGCAAGATCACCACCTACCGCCGCCTCGCCGAAGCCGCGCTGGCGAAGCTCGCGCCGTGGTTCCCGGCAATGGGCGGCGGCTGGACGCACGATGCGGCGCTTCCCGGCGGCGACTTCCCGGTCGGCGGTTTCGAAGACCAGGTGTCGGCCCTTCTCGAGCATTGTCCCAGTTGCGGCCCTGAGCGGGCCCGTCGTCTTGCGCGGGCCTATGGCACGCGCGCGGCGGCGATTGTTGAGGGGGTCCGCGAGACGGCCGACTGGGGGCGGGAGTTCGGCGCCGGCCTCACCGAGCGCGAGGTCCGCTACCTGATCGAGCGCGAATGGGCGATGACGGCCGACGACGTTCTGTGGCGGCGCTCCAAGCTCGCCTTGCGGATCGGGCCCGAAGGCGCCGCCGAACTCGATGCTTTCATGGGCGCCAATGCGCCGCGCGCCGCGGCGACGGCGGCATGAGGGGCTCGCGATGACGCTCGTGCTCGACAGGGTCAGCAAGCGGGTCGGCGAGGAAACCCACGTCGCCGATGTCTCCCTCACCTTCGAGCATGGCAGCCTCAATGTGCTGCTCGGCCCGACGCTGTCCGGCAAGACGACGCTGATGCGGCTGATGGCGGGCCTCGACGTGCCGACCGAGGGCCGGGTGCTGATCGACGGGACGGACGTCACCGGCGTGTCGGTGCGCAAGCGCTCGGTGGCGATGGTCTACCAGCAGTTCATCAACTATCCGACCCTGAGCGTCTACGAGAACATCGCCTCGCCGCTCAGGGTGGCGCGGGTTGAGAAGGCGGAGATCGACCGGCGGGTGCGCGAGGCTGCGCACCTCCTGAAGCTGGACAACCTGCTCGACCGCAAGCCGCTGGAACTGTCCGGCGGGCAGCAGCAGCGCACGGCGCTGGCGCGGGCGATCGTCAAGCATGCTGATCTTCTTCTGCTCGACGAGCCGCTGGCCAACCTGGACTACAAGCTGCGCGAGGAACTGCGCGAGGAATTGCCGCGGCTGTTCGCCGAGACCGGCGCGATCCTGGTCTACGCCACCACGGAGCCGTCGGAGGCGCTGCTGCTCGGCGGCAACACGGCGACGCTCGACCAGGGCCGGATCGTGCAGTTCGGACCGACGATCGAGGTCTACCGGCGCCCGGTGAGCCTCGTCTCGGCGCAGCGCTTCTCCGATCCGCCGATGAACATCGCGCCGGTCCGCAAGTCGGGGAGCGTGCTCCGGCTGGGCGACAGCCTCGCCCTGCCCGCCCGGGGCGACGCGACGGGACTGCCGGACGGCGACTATACGATCGGTCTCAGGACCAACCATCTTTATCTGAGGCGACCCACGGAGGACGCGATCCCGCTGACGGCGACGGTTGCGATCACCGAGATCACCGGCTCGGAGAGCTTCGTCCACGTCGACTTCGGACCCTTGCGCTGGGTAGCGCTCGCGCACGGCGTGCACGAACTCGACATCGGCCAGCCGGTCGAACTGTACCTCGACCCCGAGC
>JAEYRQ010000471.1 GCA_023435545.1 Pseudomonadota bacterium
ATTCCACCGTCTGCATGGCCGTCGCCACCGCCGCCTCGTCGACGGCGAACGGCAGGTATCGCAGCGCGGCGAACGCCGCGCCGGCGTTCTCCTTCTGGTGCCGTCCCACGAGGCGCGGCATCGGCAAGTCCATCAGGCCGTGCTCGTCCTGATACACCAGACGGCCACGCTCCTCGCCGGAATGCCAGTCCTGTCCGGAGATCGACAGCGGCGCGGCGAGCCGGGCGGCGGCCCGCTCGATAACCTGCTCGACCGCACGCGGCTGGCGCGCCACCACGCACGGCACGCCGCGCTTGATGATGCCGGCCTTCTCCGCGGCGATCAGTTCGATCGTTTCGCCGAGATACTGGGCGTGGTCCATCGAGATCGGGGTGATGATCGTCGCGACCGGGTTGTCGATGACATTTGTCGCATCGAGCCGTCCTCCCAGACCGACCTCCAGCAGCAGCAGGTCGGCCGGATGACGCGAGAAGATCAGGAAGGCGGCCGCCGTGGTGATCTCGAAGATGGTGATCGGCGCGCCGGCATTGGCCCGCTCGCACTCCTCCAGCGCCGCGGCGAGCTCGGCCTCCGCGACGAGCTTGCTGCCGTCCTCGCCGGCCAGGCGAACCCGCTCGTGGAACCGCACCAGATGGGGCGAAGTATAAACATGCGCGCGACGGCCGGCGGCCTCCGTCATTGCCCTCAGATAGGCGGCCGTCGACCCCTTGCCGTTGGTTCCCGCCACATGCACGACTGGCGGCAGCCGACGCTCGGGATTGCCCAGCGCGGCGAGGATCCGGTGCATCCGGTCGAGTGACAGGTCGATCTTGCGCGGATGCAGCGCAGCAAGTCGGTCGAGGATCAGGTCGGACGCGGCCATTCGCACCTCATAGGGTCCCGTGCGTCGGGACGATATGCGGGAAACGACGTCCCCGGTCGGGATCGGATGTCAGTCGGCGGCCTCGGCCAGCGGCGCGGGCAACGATCTCGTCTCGGCCGGAATGTCGGGCATGCCTGCCAGCGGGCGCTCCTCGGCCAGCGAGGGCGCCTTCAGCAGCAGCCGGCAGATGCGGCTGAGCGTCGCCCTCAGGTCGTGGCGATGCACCACCATGTCGACCATGCCGTGCTTCAGGAGGTACTCGCTGCGCTGGAAGCCCGGCGGCAGCTTCTCGCGGATGGTCTGCTCGATGACGCGCGGACCCGCGAAGCCGATCAGGGCGCCGGGCTCGGCGATATGGACGTCGCCCAGCATCGCGTAGGACGCGGTCACGCCGCCGGTGGTGGGATGCGTCAGCACCACGATGTAGGGCAGCCGTGCCTCGCGCAGCTTCTGCACCGCAACCGTCGTACGCGGCATCTGCATCAGCGACAGGATGCCCTCCTGCATGCGCGCGCCGCCGGAGGCCGCAAACATGATAAAGGGCGTGCGCCGCTCGGCCGCCGTCTCCATGCCGGTGATCACTGCCTCGCCGGCTGCCATGCCGAGCGCGCCACCCATGAACTCGAAATTCTGGATGCCGACCGTGACCGGAAGGCCGTCGAGCGTGCCGTAGCAGACGCGCACCGCGTCACGCGCGCCAGTCTTGGTCCGCGCGTCCTTGACACGGTCGGAATAGCGGCGCTCGTCGCGGAACTTCAACGGGTCGGTCGGCACCTCGGGCGTCTCGATGTCGACGAACTCGCCATTGTCGAACAGGTGCTTCAGCCTGGCCTCGACCGGCATGCGCATGTGATGGCCGGAGCCGGGGATCACATGAAGGTTCGCCTCCAGATCGCGATGGAACACCATCTCGCCGGTCTCGGGGCACTTGACCCAGAGGTTCTCCGGCACCTCCCGCTTCTGCAGGAGCCCGCGGATCTTGGGACGGACGACGTTGTTGATCCAGTTCACAGGCAGAGCCTCTTCGTTCGGCCGCTCAGGCGGCGACGGTTCGGCCGGCGCGCACGCCGGCGGCCAGCCGCCCTACGAGTCCGGCCACCGCATCCACGGTGCCATCAGTAGCACGGCCGGCCTCGTCGAGCGAGCCGCGGACCTCCTCGACCAGTGCCGAGCCGACCACGACTGCATCGGCGCCCGCTGCAATGGCGGCGGCCTGCTCCGGCGTTTTGACCCCGAAACCGACCGCCACCGGCAGCTCAGTGTGGCGCTTGATGCGGCCGACGGCGGCCGTCACCGCCGTCGCATCCGGCGCCCGGGTCCCGGTGATCCCGGTGATGGAGACGTAGTAGACGAACCCCGAGGTATTCAAGAGGACGCGCGGCAGACGCTTCTCGTCGGTGGTCGGCGTCGCGAGCCGGATGAAGTTCAGCCCGTGCTCCAGCGCCGGCAGGCAGAGTTCGTCGTCAGCCTCCGGCGGCAGGTCGACGACGATCAGCCCGTCGACGCCCGCCGCCTTCGCGTCGGCGAGGAAGGTCTCGGCGCCATAGGAGTAGATCGGGTTGAAGTAGCCCATCAGCACGATCGGCGTGTCGTCGTCTTCCTCGCGGAAGGCGCGGACCATGGCCAGCGTCCGGCGCATGGTCTGGCCGGCCAGCAGCGCGCGGCGTCCGGACGCCTGGATCGCCGGACCGTCGGCCATCGGATCGGAGAACGGCATGCCGATCTCGATCACGTCGGCGCCTGCGCCTGGCAGCGCCTTCAGGATCGCCAGCGATGTGTCTGGATCGGGATCGCCGGCGGTGACGAAGGTGACGAGTCCCGCCCTGCCCTCGTCATGCAGCGCGGCGAAGCGGCGGTCGATGCGGGTCGAGGCACTCACAGGTCGAACCCCAGGATCTTGCCGACCGTGAAGACGTCCTTGTCACCGCGGCCGCACATGTTCATGACGATGATCTGGTCCTTGCCCATCGACGGCGCGAGCTTCATCACCTGTGCGAGCGCGTGCGAGGGCTCGAGCGCGGGGATGATGCCCTCAAGCCGCGTGCAGAGCTGGAACGCCTCCAGCGCCTCCTCGTCGGTGATCGGCACATAGGTGACGCGGCCGGTGTCCCTCAGCCAGGAGTGCTCGGGACCGATGCCCGGATAGTCGAGGCCGGCAGAGATCGAGTGGCCCTCGAGGATCTGGCCATCGTCGTCCTGGAGGAGGTAGGTGCGGTTGCCATGCAGCACGCCGGGGCGGCCGGCATTCAGCGAGGCGCAGTGCTGGTCACCGTCGAGGCCGTGGCCGCCGGCCTCCACGCCGTAGATCTCGACATCGGCATCGTCGAGGAAGGGATGGAACAGGCCGATGGCATTGGATCCGCCGCCGACGGCGGCAACGAGCGCGTCGGGGAGCCGGCCCTCCGTGGCGAGGATCTGCTCCTTCGCCTCGGAGCCGATCACCGACTGGAAGTCCCGGACCATCTCCGGATAGGGGTGCGGGCCGGCGGCGGTGCCGATGATGTAGTAGGTCGACTCGACGTTGGTCACCCAGTCGCGCAGCGCCTCGTTCATCGCGTCCTTGAGCGTGCCGGCGCCCGAGGTGACCGGATTGACCTCGGCGCCCAGGAGCTTCATGCGGAAGACGTTCGGCTTCTGCCGCTCGACGTCGGTCGCCCCCATGTAGACGATGCATGGATAGCCGAAACGGGCGGCAACCGTCGCCGCCGCGACGCCGTGCTGGCCGGCGCCGGTCTCGGCGATGATCCGTGTCTTGCCCATGCGGCGGGCGAGCAGGATCTGGCCGAGGCAGTTGTTGATCTTGTGGCTGCCGGTGTGGTTCAGCTCGTCGCGCTTGAAATAGATCTTCGCGCCGCCGAGATGCTCGGTCAGCCGTTCCGCCAGATAGAGCGGACTCGGCCGTCCGGTGTAGTGGGCGTGGAGACCCGCCAGCTCGGCCTGGAACCCCGGATCGGACTTGGCCTCGGTCCAAGCCCTTTCCAGATCGAGGATCAGCGGCATCAGCGTCTCGGCGACGAAGCGGCCGCCGTAGAGGCCGAAATGGCCGCGCTCATCCGGGCCTGCGCGATAGGTGTTGGCGACGTTCACGAAGCTTTCCTCCGGGTGGGCGCGCCGAGTGTCCCCTCGGCCTGCCGCACGGTCTTGACGAAGCGGGCGATTGCCGCCGGGTCCTTCTCGCCCAGCCAGGCCTCGACGCCCGAGGAGACGTCGACGCCGTCGGGTCTGGCGATGCTGATCGCCTCGGCGACCACATCGGCGTCGAGCCCTCCCGACAGCATGACGGGGCAGGCGAGGTCAAGCCCGGAGAGCAAACGCCAGTCGAAACGGATGCCGAGGCCGCCCGGCCTGGTCGCGGCGGCGGGCGCCTTGGCATCGAACAGTATACGGTCCGCCACACCGAGATAGGGTTCGACGACCGCCAGATCCGACGCCTCGCGGACGGCGATCACCTTCATCGTCTCGACGTGATAGCGCGATTTCAGCACCGCGACCCGCTCCGGGCTCTCGCGGCCGTGCAGTTGTACGATGTCCGGACTGAGCACCTGGAAAATGGCGTCGAAGGTGATGTCGTCGGCATCGACCGTCAGCGACACGACCCGCGCCAGTCCGCGCGCCGGGGCAGCGAGCTCCGCCGCCCTCGCCGGTTCGACATGGCGCGGGCTCGGCGGGAAGAACACAAAGCCGAGCATGTCGGCTCCGGCCGCAAGCGAGGCGGTCACGGCCGCCTCGTCGCTCACTCCGCAGATCTTGACGTCGATATGCCCGCTGTCGGTCACGGGTCGGGGCTCCTGCCGGCTGGCGGCATCAGGGTTCAGGCGCGGCGATAGGTGCCATGGAATTGCGGCAGGAGTCCATGCCGCTGCAGCCTTCGCAGAATCACGCACCAGTATGCGGGCGAACCGGTCTATGGCCTCAGCGCCGGGAGCCTCGGTCCCGGGGCGGGCAGTTTCCGCTCGGCATCGCCGGCGCGGTTGCGCCAGCGCGCCGCCTCGTCCCGCGACAGCCTCGCGCGGCGTCGCCATTTCCCCTGGCTGAGCCAGGCCGCCGATCCGCCGACCAGAACCCCGACGAGCAGGCTGCCGAGGACCAGCAGGAACAGCGGGATGGAGAACGCGAGCGCGGCATCGCCCGAGCCGAAGGGATCGAGCGAAACGTTCACCGGTTCCCGGTTGGCCACCGAGAAAGCGATGATCAGCACCGCGAGCGGCAGTGCGACTAGGATCTGGACGAGGCGGTGCATCATCGCAGCGCGATCAGCCTCCGCCATTCAGGCGTTCGCGCAGTTCCTTGCCGGTCTTGAAGAACGGGACGAACTTCTGGTCGACCTCGACCTTGGCACCCGTGCGCGGGTTGCGCCCGGTGCGGGCAGGCCGGTCCTTCACCGAGAAGGCGCCGAATCCCCGAAGCTCAACCCTGTCGCCGCGCGCCAGTGCCGCGGTGATCTCGTCGAGAACTGTGTTCACGATCAACTCGACGTGACGCTGGTAGAGATGCGGATTTGTCTGCGCGATGCGCTGGACGAGTTCTGACTTGATCATCTGGCCCCCGGATGATCCCTCTTATTCTTCAATATTTTGAGGCTGCCAGACCGATACCAGCCCGTCAAGTCCGCCGATCCGCACACCCTGCAATCGTCCCAACATTCCGGCCAGTTGATCCAGGCCCGCGAAGCGGGCGATCACCGCCGCCGTCTCGACCAGGCCGATGCCGCCGAAGGAGCCGTCGGACTTCCACTCGCGGATCTCGAGGTCGCGGTCGATGTCGTGAGTCGAGGCGAGATAGTCGCGCACCGCATCCTCGCCGCCGATCGCATCGATCAGACCGAGCTCGAGCGCCTGGCCTCCGGTGTAGATGCGCCCGTCGGACACGCGCCGCGCGGTCGCCATGTCCAAGTTGCGCCGCTCGGCAACGAGGCCGACGAACCATTCGAAGGAATCCAGCACCAGCGCCCTGATCGACGCGCGCGCCTCTTCGCTGGTCGGCTCGAAGGGATTCGGCTCCGCCTTCAGCGGACCGCTCTTTACGGTGTCGACCTCGACCCCGATGTCGGAGAGGAGTTCGGTGACGTCCGCCCACTGGAACAACACGCCGATCGATCCGGTGATCGAGGTCCGGCGGGCGACAATGTGCTCCGCGGCAATCGCCGCCGCATAGCCGCCCGACGCCGCCACCGTGCCGATCTGCGCGACAACGGGCTTCTTGGCGGCGACCTTCCGCAACGCCTCGTAGAGTGCCTCCGACCCGGCCGTCGTGCCCCCGGGGCTGTCGATCGAGACGATCAGCGCTCGTGCGCTGTTCGATTTCTCGATCCGCTCCAGCAATTTCTGCAGATCGCGGTTCTCGATGATGACGCCGTCGATGGCGACGCGGGCGATGTGCGACTTGCGCGGGCCAATCTGGCTGCCCGGCATCGAGACGGCGAGCAGCGATATCAGCGCGACACCGGTCAGAACGAAGGCGGCGACCCGCCAGAACGAGAGTTTCCGG
>JAEYRQ010000480.1 GCA_023435545.1 Pseudomonadota bacterium
AGATCACCGTGCGTGAGATCGCGAACGCGCTGACGGTGCCGAATGCGGCGTTGCGTTTCTCTCCGCCGGCCGGACCCGAAGAGGACGGCCGCAGCCTGATCGCCCGGTTGCTGCCGGGACCGCCGCGGTTCCGAACCACCACCCGGGAGGCGGAGGCGGGCGCGGGACGGGCCATCTGGGTGCTGCGCGAGGGCGAGCCCGTCCCGGTCTCCGTCACGATCGGTGCCAGCGACGGTGCGCGCACCGAAATCCTCGGCGGCGGGTTGACCGAAGGCGATCAGGTGATCGTCGACAGCGAGACGACTGGCGGCTGAGATGGATGGACGCCCGACGTCCGCGTGCCTGATCGAGCTTCAGGCCGTGGAGAAGGTCTATGGAAGGGGTGCGGCCGCCGTGCATGCGCTCGCCGGCGTCGACCTGTGCGTCCGCTCCGGCGAGTTCGTCGCGATCATGGGCCCGTCCGGGTCCGGCAAGTCGACGGCTATGAACGTCATCGGCTGCCTTGATACGCCCTCGGCGGGTCGCTACCTGTTCGACGGGGTCGAGGTCGGTGGCCTCGACCGCGACAGCCGTGCGCTGTTGCGCCGGCACTTCCTCGGCTTCGTCTTCCAGGGTTTCAACCTGCTGGCGCGCACCTCCGCGCTCGAGAACGTCGAACTGCCGCTGATCTACCGCGGCCTGCCCGCCGCCGACCGGCGAGCGCTGGCGCAGGGGGCGCTGTCGCGCGTCGGCCTCGCCGGGCGCGAGGGGCATACCTCGGCCGAGCTCTCCGGCGGCCAGCAGCAGCGTGTCGCCATCGCCCGTGCCATCGTGACCGCGCCGCGGGTGCTGCTGGCCGACGAGCCGACGGGCAATCTCGACACCCGTACCAGCCTCGAGATCATGGACCTGTTGACCGAGCTGAACCGCGACCAGGGCATCACCGTGCTGATGGTCACGCACGAGCCGGACATGGCCGCGTTCGCCTCGCGCATCGTGCGCTTCGTCGATGGCCGCATCGCCTCCGACGACCCGAACCAGGCGGCCGCGTGATGTTCTACGAGACCCTCAGGCTGGCTCTGCACGCGATCGCACGCAACGCCATGCGCTCCTTCCTGACCGTGCTCGGCATCGTCATCGGGGTCGCGGCGGTGATCGCCATGGTGACGATCGGCAAGGGCACGACGGCGAAGGTCAACGCCGATCTCGCCAAGCTCGGCTCCAATATCCTGTTCGTCATGCCCGGCCAGTTCGGCCCGGGACGCGCCAGCGCAGACGCGCCGAGCTTCAATGTCCGCGACGTCGAGGCGATCGGCGAGCAGGTGCCCGGGCTGAGGGCGGTCGCACCGGTCGCCTCTTCGTCGGCCACCATCGTCTACGGTTCGGCGAACCGCAGGGTCCAGGTTAGCGGCACGAGCGATGCCTTCTTCACCGCGCGAGACTGGCCGATCGTCGAGGGCCGCTCGTTCCAGCACGGTGAGGAGTCCGGCGGCCGCGCGGTCTGTATCGTCGGCCAAACCGTCCGCCGTGAACTGTTCGCCACAGCCTCGCCGATCGGCGAGACCATCCGGGTCGGCAACATCCCCTGCAAGGTGATCGGCATGCTGGAGGCCAAGGGCCAGTCCAGCTTCGGCACGGACCAGGACGACCTGGTGGTCATGCCGCTCCGCGCCGTCCAGCGGCGCATCGCCGGCAACACCAATGTCGGCTCGATCCTGCTGTCGGCCCGCGACGGTGCGGACACCGCCAAGGTGCAGGCCAATGTCGAACGCTTGCTGCGCGAGCGACGCAAGATCGGCCGAAACAAGGAGGACGACTTCTCGGTCCGGGACATGAAGGAGATCGCCGAGGCTCAGACCGGCACCACGGCGATCCTCACGGCCCTCCTCGGTGCCGTTGCCGGCGTCAGTCTGCTCGTCGGCGGCATCGGCATCATGAACATCATGCTGGTCTCGGTCACCGAGCGCACACGCGAGATCGGCATCCGGCTGGCGATCGGAGCGCTCGAGCGGCAGGTGCTGATGCAGTTTCTCGTGGAGGCGGTGGTGCTGTCGCTGTTCGGCGGCATCGTGGGCATCCTGCTGGGCCTGGGCCTCGCGCTCGCCACGTCGGGCGTTCTCGGCGTCCCGTTCGTCGTCGAATCGACGATAGTCGCCGTGGCCTTCCTCGTTTCGGCGACGGTCGGGATCGTCTTCGGCTTCTTCCCGGCACGGCGTGCGGCCCGGCTAGATCCGATCGAAGCGCTCAGACACGAGTAGGCAGGGCGCGGCCCCGTCCCCGGAAGCCGGCGCCGGAGCGGGCCGGTCGGGCATCCGGGCTACCCCTTCCAGGCGATCAGGACCACGCCGGTCGCGATAAGGCTGACGCCGAACCAGTCCTTTGGTGCCAGCCGTTCGCCAAGGAACGCGGCTCCGAACACCGCCACGAGGACGACGCTGAGCTTGTCCACTGGCGCAACCCGCGCTGCGTCGCCGATCTGCAACGCCCGGAAGGAGCAAAGCCAGGACGCGCCGGTGGCGAGGCCAGACAGCGTCAGGAACAGCCAGGCCCGGCCGGGTACGGTGTCCACGGCCGGTATCTGTCCGGTCGCGGCCACGATGACGGCAAGCACGGGCAGGATCACCAGCGTGCGGAACAGGGTGGCGAAATCGGAGCTGACGTTGGAAACGCCTACCTTGGCGAAAATGGCGGTGAGCGCGGCGAAGACGGCGGAAAGGACGGCCCAGACCTGCCACGCCTGAATGTCGAAGCGGCTCATCGGATCCTCCCGCGAGCATGCGATCGCTGCGTTTATAGCGCAGCCTCGGGCGGGCGCCACAGGCGGAGATCGCCGGTCCCCCGGCGCTATCCGAGCTCCAGTTCGACCTCGACGAGGTCGGGATCGTCCTCGGAGCGGATCTGGGCGAAACCGAGCTGATGGCACATGGCGAGCATCGTCGTATTGCGCCGGAGCACCTCGCCCCGGATCCGCTTCAGACCGTCGGACCGCGCATAGTCGATGATCAGCTGCATCAGGGCCCAGCCGAGCCCGCGGCCCTTGAGGTCGGAGCGCACGAGGATAGCGTACTCCGCGGTCTCGTGATCGGCATCGGCGTGGATCCTGACCACGCCCAGCAGTTCGCCGCTATCAGGCTCCAGCGCGATGAACGCCATCGACCGCGCATAATCGATCTGTGTCAGCCGTGCGAGGAACCGGTGCGAGAGATCCGGCTTCGACGTGAAGAACCGGAGCCTGAGGTTGCTCGTCTCCACCTTGGCGAAGAACGCCTCGTAGAGCCGCTCGTCCTCGGGACGGATCGGACGCACCAGCGCCGCCAGCCCTTCCGGCGTGCTGATCCGGCGCTCGAGCTGCTGTGGATAGGGACGGATGGCGAAGCGCGGATTGACGCCATGCCGTCCCGTGCGTGGCTCCGGACCGACGCGGATGCGGGCATCGACTGCGATGACGCCGTCGGCGTCGGCCAGCAGCGGATTGAGATCGAGTTCGAAAACCTCCGGAATGTCGGCGGAGAGCTGCGAGATCTTGACCAGGGTGAGGGCAACCGCGTCGATATCGGCGGCCGGCTCGCTGCGGAAGGCCTCCAGTACCCTGGAGATGCGCGTCTGGTAGATCAGGTCGCGGGCGAGGCTCAGATCCAGCGGCGGCATCGCCAGCGCCTTGTCGCGGATCACCTCCACGGCGGTGCCACCTTGGCCGAACAGCATCACCGGCCCGAAGACCGGGTCGTCGGCGAGTCCGCAGATCAGTTCACGCGCGCCCGGTCGGCGGATCATCGGCTCCACGGTGACGCCGGCGATGCGGGCATCCGGCCGCGCCTCTCGCGCCGCCGCAATCACCTCACCGGCTGCCTTTTCCACGTCAGCGGCCGTGGTGAGGTCGAGGCGGACGCCGCCGACATCGGTCTTGTGAAGGATGTCGGGCGAGAAGATCTTCACCGCGCAAGCGCCGTGCTCGGCGAGAATCGGTCCTGCGATCGTGGCCGCCTGCGCCGGATCGGCCGCCGGCTGCGCGGTGGCGATCGGGATCTCATAGGCGGCCATCACCTCGGCGATCTCGGGCGAGCGCAGCCACTCCCGGCCCTCGGCCACGGCGGCTCGCACCACGGCGCG
>JAEYRQ010000529.1 GCA_023435545.1 Pseudomonadota bacterium
TAATGCGGGGGGGGGCGGCATCGCGGCCGCCCCGGTGCCGCCGGACCTGGCGTCAGGCGGCGGGCGTCGCCGCGGCGGCGGCCTTGGCGATGTCGCGCTTCAGGCCCTGCGCCCGCTCGGACAGCTCCTCGTCGCGCGCCTTCATCAGGAACGCGTCGAGACCACCGCGATGCTCGACGCTCCTGAGCGCGTTCGCCGTCACGCGCAGCCGGAAGCTGCGGTTCAGCGCGTCGCTCATCAGCGTCACGTTGAGCAGGTTGGGCAGGAACCGACGCCGGGTCTTGTTGTTGGCGTGGCTCACATTGTTGCCGGTCATGACCGCCTTGCCGGTCAGCTCACAACGCCGGGCCATGGTACTATCCTCGAAATCTGTTCGGCCGCCTGACAGGGTCGGCGGACCGGTCGGCCTTGCCGTGCTTGGGAATTCAGCGTGAGCCTATAGACAGCGCGCGGCGCAGCGTCAAGCCGGACGCTCGCCGGAAGCCTCCAGATCATTGCGCAGATCATCCAGCAAGGCCACCGCCCGCGCGGCGTACGGGCCGATCCAGCGGTCGTGGATATGCTTGATCGGAATCGGATTGAGGTGATTCCAGCGTTCCCTGCCCTGGCGCCGGACGATCACCAGATCGGCGGTCTCCAGCACTTTCAGGTGCTGCATCACGGTGCAGCGGTCGAGACCCGCAAACAAGCCGCACAGTTCGCCTGTCGTGCGGGGCCTGTCCTTCAGGGCATCGAGGATCTCGCGCCGGGTCGAGTTGGACAGCGCCTTGAAAACCCTCTCGATTTCGACGTCACTTGACACGTTATATTTTTATAACATAATTGAGCCGGACACAAGGAGGACCTGCCCCATGGAGCCGGGATTCAGAGTATCGGCACGTATTGGCCGCCCGATTGCGGAGGTCTTCGAAGCGGTCGCCGACCCATCTAAGCTGTCGGGCTACTTCACCACCGCCGGCGCCAGCGCCAGGCTGGAGACGGGGACGATCGTCCACTGGGACTTCGCCGATTTTCCCGGCGCCTTTCCCGTCGAGGTCGTGGAGGTCGTCGCGCCTGCGCGCATCGTGCTGCGCTGGGATGCCGAAGACCCCGGCGCATCCGAAGCCTACCGCACCACCGTGACGATCGAGTTCGAGGATCTAGGTGACGGCCGCACCCTCGTCTCGATCGCCGAGCAGGGCTGGCCCTCAACCGAGACGGGCCTCGCGGCGTCCTATGGCAACTGTCAGGGCTGGTCGCAGATGCTGTGCGCAATGAAGGCCTATGTGGAGTACGGGATAAACCTGCGGGAGGGAATGTACCGGTAGGCCCACTGCCGGACCAACCGATCACGGCCTCGACACGATGGCGCCAAAATCGCGCCCGAAGCTGTACCCATGAAAGGGCATGCTAACCGAAACTTAACCCTGTCGGGCGAGCCTTCGCGACATGGCTTGACGGGATGTCGGGACGGTTGGCGGAGTCGGTCGTTCGGTCAATGAGGCGAGTGCGATGAAGTCGGTTGCGTTGTGCGCCGGGCTGGCGAAGCTGGCGACGATTGCCGCGGTGTTCGGGCTTGTAGCGACGGCGGCTGCCTCGGCGGAAGATTCCGACTACCGCTTCCAGCTGTCTTATCGCGTCAGTCTCGGCGCGCTGCCGATCGGCGACGCCACTCTGATCGGCACTTTCGACGGTCCCAAGTACCGCATCGACGGCTTCGGCAAGCTCACCGGCATCGCCGGTGTTCTCTACGAATACAGCGCCAGCGCGTCCTCGGCAGGCAAGCTGCAAGCCGGCAGGACCCAGGCCAACGCTTTCTCGGTCAACGCCACCGACGGCAAGAAGACCGCCACGATCCGCATGACCATGACCAGCGCGGGCGTGCGCCAGCTCAAGATCACCCCGACCCCGACCCCCTATCACGTCAACCACCCCAACCGGGTGAAGGTGACCGACGCGGACAAGCGCGGCATCATCGATCCTATCAGCGCCCTGTTCGTTCCCGGCGGCTATGCCGTCGACGGCTTCGACAAGCGCGCCTGCCAGCGCAGCGTGCCGATCTTCAACGGCCAGGAACGCTTCGACGTCAATCTCGAGTACCGGACGATCCAGCCGGTCTCCGGCGGCGGGCGCTTCGCCGACGAGGTGCTGGTCTGCACCGCCCGTTACCGGCCGATCGCCGGCCACCGCACCGACAAGGACGAGGTGAAGACGGCGGAGAAGATAAGCGTCGAGGTCATGCTGACCCCGGTTCCGGGGTCGGACATCCTCGTCCCCTACCGCGTCACCATCCCGACGCCGCTGGGTGCTGCCGTCGTTCAGGCGACCGACCTGGCCACCACCGGCGCCCTCCAGACCCGCGCCGCCGGTCTCCGCGACTGAGCGGGTCGCGGCGCCGTCTCCCGTTTACGCACCCACCTCGCCCTCAACCGTCATGGCCGGACCTGTTCCGGCCATCGGCCTCCTTGACAGCGATCCGGACGGCGCCGACCTCATGCTGCGTCGCGAGCCGCAGGGACAGCGGACACGCGGCAACGGCGTTAACTCCTCGGCGTGTCGCCAATCCGTCCAGATTCCACATGTGGTGGACTCTCCACTTTGGCACCCCATATCTCGCCGGGAACGAATCGCGAAGCCGCGCGAGTCAGCGATTCGGGCGGTGTTTGTTCCGTTCGCGTTCCATCCGTGAATGCGACGCAGGTGTTCGTGCCGTTTTGGCACAAGCGCCCGCCAATCGGGGGCGCGGCCGGCGATTCGGCCTCTTTACAGTCAGCGGGTAAGATGCGACACGGCTTTGGCCCAATGGCCGGGGGTGTCGCCAGTCGGGAGGCGTCATGACCAACCTGCCGGATGTCGGCCACCACCCAGCCGCGCGCGGTCGTACCGTGACCGCGGTCCTGGGACCGACGAACACCGGAAAGACCCATCTCGCCATCGAGCGCATGCTCGGCCACGAGTCCGGCGCCATCGGGCTGCCGCTCAGGCTGCTTGCGCGCGAGGTCTATGGGCGCGTGGTCGAGAGAGCCGGGGCGGACGCGGTGGCGCTGGTCACCGGCGAGGAAAAGATCAAGCCGGCCAATCCCCGCTACTGGATCTCCACCGTCGAAGCGATGCCGCGCGACCTGGACGTCGCTTTCGTCGCCATCGACGAGGTGCAGCTTGCCGCCGACCTCGACCGCGGCCATGTCTTCACCGACCGCATTTTGCGTCGGCGCGGCCGCGAGGAGACGCTGCTGCTCGGCGCCGGCACCATGCGGCCGATCCTCACCCGGCTGATGCCGAACCTCAACGTGGTGACGCGGCCGCGCCTGTCGCACCTGGCCTATTCGGGACAGAAGAAGATCACCCGGCTGCCGCGCCGCTCCGCGGTCGTCGCC
>JAEYRQ010000530.1 GCA_023435545.1 Pseudomonadota bacterium
GGGCTGTACTGGCCGCGCCGCAAGTGGCAGCGTTACCCGGGCACCATCCTCGTCGAGTTCCTCGATCCGATCCCGCCGGGCTTGCCGCGTGATGCGTTCAGGCATCGGGTCGAGACCGCGATCGAGACCGCCAGCGACAGGCTGATCGGCGAGGCGGCCGCCGGCCCCCATCCGCCGCCGATGCCGGAAACCGCCCGCACCAAGCTCGCCGGCGCGGCAGTCTGATTCCGGGCCGATCTCGGCGACCTACTCCTCCTCCTCCTCGTCCGGACGGTTCAACGCGCTGCGGGTCCAGGGCTGCTTGCGGCGCAGGAAATCGGCGAGCGTCTTGCCAGGCTCATGTCGGAAGCGCTCCGGCTCGACGGCGAAGTCTTCGATCCGGTCGAGCCGGAAGGTCCGGAAGTCGGTTCGCAGTTCGCACCACGCCGCCAGCAGCCAGACCGGGCCGAAATAGGCGAGCGACAGCGGCCGCACCGTCCGCTCGGAGCCCTGGCCGATGATGTCGGTATAGCGAAAATGCACCTTGAGCTGCTGTCGCAGCGCCCGGCGCAATTCGCCGAGGTCGAAGCGCAGCGGCTCCATGAATTGCCGGTCCGGCACCAGCAGCGCGGTGTTCGCCATATAGCCGCGCAGCCTGTCCGGAATCACCGCCTCGACCTTGGCGATAACGTCGGAGGCCGCGCGCACGAGTTCGGCATCCGACAGCGATTCGACGATGCGGGCGCCGAGCACCAGGGCCTCGACCTCCTGCTCCGTGAACATCAGCGGCGGCAGGTCGAAGCCGGCCCGAAGCACATAGCCGATCCCCGCCTCGCCATCGATCGGCACGCCACTGGCCATCAGGTCCTGGATGTCCCGGTAGATCGTGCGCTCGGAAACCTCCAGCGCCTCGGCGAGATCGCGGGCCCGCGTCGTCCCGTGTCGGCGGCGCATGATCTGGATGATCTCGAACAGGCGGTCGGCACGGCGCATGGCGATCGGCTCCGGACGGTCCGGGGACAGTAGACGAACACTCCTGACACCACGGTGTCAGGAGTCTGTCAGACCTCCTGACAGAATGCTGTCAGTGGCCTTGCCGCATAGTGCCCTCACCAACGGCGGACGGCCAGCGGCTTCGCCCGCTGCCCCGCCGCAGACGCATCACCAGCAAGAGGACTTCCACCATGTTCAGCTATCTGTTCACACCGGCGCCGCTGGCCGGACACGATCGGCGGAGGATGTCCGCGATGCTCTCCGCAGTTCTCTCCGCTGCCGTCGGAAGCCTCCGGCTCTGGTACCGCCGGCGGGTCACCATCCATCGGCTGCAGGAACTCGACGACCACATGCTCAAGGACATCGGGCTCGGCCGTAGCGAGATCGAGGGCTTCATCAGCCGCACCGATCCCAGTCGCGGCCACCGCTTTCCGGTTCGAGATCGCGCGCGCTTCCTGTGACCGCAGCCACCCCATACGAGGACCCGACATGATCAACCACGTCTCGCTGGGCGTCGCCGATCTCGCCGCCACGAAGCGCTTCTACGACGCCGCGCTGGCGCCGCTCGGCTATGCCTGCCTGTCGAGCGACGAGACCTCGCTCGGCTATGGCCGCGAAACCGTCGCGCTATGGATCTCGCCGTCCGCCCGGCCGGTGGCGGCCGATCCGGCTTCCGGCCTGCACATCTGCTTCGATGCGCCGGATCCAGCTGCGGTCGACGCCTTTCACGCGGCGGCGATCGCGGCAGGAGGCTCCGACAACGGGGGCCCGGGACTGCGGACCACCTACGCGCCGGACTATTACGCAGCCTTCGTGGTCGATCGAGACGGCTACCGCATCGAGGCCTATTGCGCTGGGGCTTGATCCCGCGTCGTCACGAGACCCGTGCTCACGGGACTTTGCGGGCGCACGCGCATGCTGTCGGGCGATATCATCAGCGAGGACGTGTCGACGGCCTCGAAGGCGGAGGCGGGTATCCGCTTCAGCTCGTCGAGCATCGCGACCGGCCAGCGCCCGTCCGCGGTGCCCTGGAAGTACCAGGGCGAGCCGTTGTCCGCGAGGACCAACCCGTACGTCTTCATCGCGCGCAGGATCGCCCGCGTGCCAGGCCTGAGCCCCTTATCGATGCGATACGAGGCCTTCAGGCGGAAGCGGGCCCCCATCGGCGGATAGGCGCGATCGTCGACCGAGCCGGCGTGATGGCGCGCCGGCCAGAGATAAGTGCGGTCGGTCACATTGGTGGTGAAGCGGATGGCATGGTCGATGCGCCTTGCCCTGACCTCCTCGAGCGTCAGCAGGCCGGGCAGGATCGGCAGGCCTGCGGCATCCGCGGAGGTCCAGCCGTCCGGCCGCAGCGCGTTGCTGGTCAGCCGCCATGTCGCACCGCTGCCGGCGAACCAGCGGCCGCCGGACCGGCGCGTCGCCCAGGTCTCGTAGAGCCGGCAGGCGTCCCTGTCGACGACCACCGTGTGACGGTCACCGGTCTTCCACTGGCCGCCCTCCACCTTGGTGCGGGGGCCGAGCGGATAGCGGACGCGGTCGCTCTCAGAGGCGTAGTCGAACCGGACTCGCACCTTCTTGTGGTTCTTGCCGACGACTGTGATCGGGATTCCGTACGGGGCAGGCTGGGCGCCGAATGAGGGTCCGAAGTCGGGATGCAGGTTGCGCTCCGGCGACATCCTCGCCATCCAGTCGACGCTGCGCGGATGGACCGGGAGCCGGCTCACGTCGGCCTTCCACCAACTGTTGGCGGGGAAAGGAGGACAGCGGGTTCCGGCGACGTAAGTGTCCGCGGCTGCCCCGGCCGTTAGGCCCAGCACAGTCGCAATCGCTGTCAGGAAACCGGTCCGGGCAGCAGGGCTGCCGTGCGACCTGATCATGCGGCTCCTCCCTCGATCCCTCCGCCGGACAACCTCCTCGGCGTTCGACCTGCGCCAGTGTTCGGTGTTGATCGGGGCCAAAGGAAGGCCGTCGTGCGGGGCGAGCCGGCACGTCCCGATCGGTACAAATCATGAACGTTTTGTTGACCGAAGGCGACTGCCGCGCGATATTGCACCTTCCGGCCCTTGGTGCCGGCAAATGCAGCGAGCATCGGCCATGAGCCAGGCTGACTTGTCCGGCGGCGCGGGCATACCGCCTTCCGCGATCGCCGCCGAGATCTGGGACATGAAGTACCGGCTGCGCGGCGAGGCCGGCGCACCTGTGGAGGCGAGTGTCGCCTGCACGTTCCGCCGCGTTGCCCGGGCGGTTGCGGCCGCCGAGCCGGACGCGCAGGCACGGGCACTCTGGCAGGACCGCTTCTTCGAGCTGCTCGAGTCGGGCGCCTTCCTGCCGGCCGGCCGCATTCTCGCCGGCGCCGGCACCAATCGGCGGGTGACGCTGTTCAACTGCTTCGTGATGGGGACGATCCCCGACGACCTCGACGGCATCTTCACCCAGCTGCGGGAGGCGGCGCTGACGATGCAGCAGGGCGGCGGCATCGGTCACGACTTCTCCTCGCTTAGACCCAAGGGCGCGCCGGTGAAATCGATCGGCGCGGATGCCTCCGGCCCGGTGAGCTTCATGGACGTGTGGGACGCCATGTGCCGCACCATCATGTCGGCAGGCTCGCGGCGCGGCGCGATGATGGGCACGCTCAGATGTGATCACCCCGACATCGAGGCCTTTGTCGCCGCCAAGGCCGATCCGGCGCGTCTCAGGATGTTCAACCTGTCGGTCCTCGTCACCGACGCCTTCATGAAGGCCGTCGAGGACGATGTTGACTGGGACCTCGTCTTCGAGGGGTGTGTCTACCGCACGATCCGTGCCCGCGATCTGTGGGACCGGATCATGCGCTCGACCTACGACTACGCTGAGCCGGGCGTGGTCTTCATCGACCGCGTCAACGCGGAGAACAACCTCGCCTATTGCGAGACGATCCAGGCGACCAATCCCTGCGGCGAGCAGCCGCTGCCGCCCTACGGGGCGTGCCTGCTCGGCTCGATCAACCTCGCGCGGCTGGTGGGCGATGCGTTCGGGCCGTCCGCCCGGCTCGATGTCGAGCGGCTGGCGGAGGCGACGGCGAGCGCCGTGCGTTTCCTCGACAACGTGGTCGACGTCTCGAACTTCCCGCTGGAGCCGCAGGCGACGGAGGCCCGGGCCAAGCGCCGGCTGGGCCTGGGCGTCACCGGCCTCGCCGACGCGCTGGCGATGCTCGGGCTCGTCTACGGCACGGACGAGGCCGCGGCGGCGGCCGGGGACTGGATGCGGACGATCCAGAATGCCGCCTACCGGGCGAGTGCGGAGCTTGCCGCCGAGAAAGGCGCGTTCCCGCTGTTCGACCGCGATCAGTTCCTTAAGAGCCCGGTGACAGGCCGACTGGACGCGGAAGTGCGCACCCTGATCGCGGCGAACGGCCTGCGCAACAGCCATCTCACCTCGATCGCGCCGACTGGCACCATCTCGCTGTTTGCCGACAACGTCTCCTCGGGAATTGAGCCGATCTTCTCGCTCGCCTACCGCCGCAAGGTGTTGATGCCGGACGGCAGCCGGCGCGAGGAGGAGGTGAGCGACTACGCCTACCGGCTGTGGAGGGCGCGATTCGGCGAGGAGGCCCCGCTTCCGGCTGCCTTCGTCACCGCACAGACCCTTGATCCCGAAGCGCATCTGAGGATGCAGGCGGCGCTGCAGCCCTTCGTCGACTCCTCGATCTCCAAGACGATCAACGTGCCACGCGACCTCTCCTTTGAAGCCTTCAAGGACGTCTACGCTCGAGCCTATGCCCTGGGTCTGAAGGGCTGCACCACCTATCGTCCGAACGAGGTGACCGGTTCGGTGCTGAGCGTCGGCGAGACGGCCGTTCCCTCGGCCGCGCCGATGCCGCAGGAGACTGCGACTGGGCAGGAGAGCCTGCCGCTGCCGGCCCCGCCGGTTCCCCGCGAGGTGGTGCGCGAGGGGCCATCGATCGTGCGCCTCGCCGAGCCGCTGAAGCGCGACGCGATCCTGCCCGGCTACACCTACAAGCTGCGCTGGCCGGACACCGAGCACTCCTTCTACATCACCATCAACGACATCGAGCGGGACGGCCGGCGCCGTCCGTTCGAGATCTTCATCAACTCCCGCAATGTCGAGCACTACGCCTGGACGGCGGCGCTGACGCTGCTGATCAGCGCCGTGTTCCGGCGCGGCGGCGATGTCTCCTTCGTGGTGGAGGAACTGAAGGCGGTGTTCGATCCGCGCGGCGGCCAGTGGATGAACGGCCGCTATGTGCCGAGCCTGCTCGCGGCGATCGCCGAGGTGATCGAGCGGCACATGATCGACATCGGCTTCCTCGTGCCGGAGGAAGCTACCGACACCAGCCCTGAATTCCGCAAGGCCGCAGTGGCGATGGTGCCGCAAGGGGTGGGGGCCACCTGCCCGCGCTGCGGCCATCCGAGCCTGATCCACCGCGAAGGCTGCCTCGCCTGCCTCAATTGCGCCTACTCGAAGTGCGGGTGAGGCTGCACGACCATTCCGGCCCGCTGTAGACCTTCCGCAGCGTCATCGGATCACGAGTCGGTGAATGCGCTCAACGTGAGGTTGGGAGACCCCGACCCGCGCCCTACGTGGTTCTACTGACCCGCCGCAGCACCTCCAGTTCCCCCAATCCCCGGCGGGCCCCTTCTACAAATCGTTCCCATCGCAATCTGAGGAGGAGAACCGATGGTGGCCTTCACGCTCAACGGAGAGCCGCGGACGCTCGACGTCGATCCGGACATGCCCCTGCTCTGGGCGATCCGCGACATCGTCGGCCTGACCGGCACCAAGTTCGGCTGCGGACTCGCCCAATGCGGCGCCTGCACCGTCCATGTGGATGGAATGCCCGTCCGCTCCTGCCAGACCTTCGTCGGCGACATCGAGGGCGCCGACGTCACCACGATCGAGGGAATCGACGGCAACATCGCCGCCACGGTCCAGGCCGTCTGGGCGGAACTCGACGTTCCACAGTGCGGCTACTGCCAGTCGGGGCAGATCATGTCCGCCGTCGCCCTCCTCTCGGAGGTCCCGAAGCCGACCGATGAGGACATCGACGCGGCGATGAGCGGCAATCTGTGCCGCTGCGCCACCTATCAGCGCATCCGCGCCGCGATCCACGAATCCGCGCGCAGACTGGAGGCCTGACCATGCTGCCCTTCCGCAATCCGCTGCAACGCGCGCCCCTGCAACACGTGACGGCGAGCCGCCGCCAGTTCCTGATCGGCGCCGCGGCGTCGGCCGGCGGTCTCGCTGTCGGCTATCACCTGCTGCGCTCCGCCCCCGCCTCGGCACAGGCCGAGACCAATACGTCCAACCCGTTCGCGGCCTATATCGAAATCACCCCGGACGACCGGATAGTCATCCACTCCTCGCAGTTCGACATGGGCCAGGGCGCCTATTTCGGCATCGCCACCCTGGTGATGGAGGAACTCGGAGGCGACTGGTCGAAGGTCGAGGTGGTCGGCGTGTCCGGGGACATCAAGCTCTACGGCAACCTCACCTGGGGCGGCGTCGCCCAGGGGACGGGCGGATCGTCCTCGATCGCCTCGTCCTGGGAGCGCTACCGTCGCGCCGGTGCCACGGCACGCGCGATGCTGGTCGCAGCCGTGGCGGAAGCCTGGTCCGTCCCGGAGGAGGAGATCACCGTCACCGGTGGCGTGCTCTCGCACGCTTCGGGCTGGTCGGCGCGTTTCGGCGAGCACGCCGAGGCGGCCGCCGCACGGCCGGTGCCGCTCGAGGTGCCGCTG
>JAEYRQ010000552.1 GCA_023435545.1 Pseudomonadota bacterium
GTCTTCACTACAGCAGCGCGCAAGAATCACGCTTTCGTCGAAGATCTTGGTGCGGATTTTGCTGTCGACTACCAGACGGAGGATTACGTCGAAGCTATCAACGACCTCACGGGCGGCCAAGGTGTCGACGTGGTCTTCGATACGATCGGCGGGGATACCCTGACCAGAAGCCCACTGGTTCTTGCGCAGATGGGTCGGGTGGTGACGCTGGTGGATATCGCCCAACCCCAGAACCTTATCGAAGCCTGGGGCCGCAATGCGGCCTATCACTTCGTCTTCACACGTCAGAACCGGGGAAAGCTCGATGCGCTGACCCGTCTTCTGGAGCGTGGGCGGGTACGGCCTGTTATTGGTGCGACCTTCCCGCTCGCGCGTATCGGCGACGCACATGCGCATCTCGAGGCCGGATCGGCCAACGGCCTGCGCGGGAAAGTGGTCGTCACTGTCTAGGGGCATCTCTTCAAGCGAGGATCGCGCGATCATTGTCTGATCGCGCCCTGGCACTATCCTCTGATGGGACCGACAACGGACGCAGCGTGGACGATGTGTGGCGATCGCTCTTGCCTCTCTATGATCGCGGCGCCTTCCGCCGAAACTGTCAACTCGAGGCTTTAGACCATGCCCAAGGGATCGGACCTGTTTGTCGCCGCGCTGGAGAATGAGGGCGTGGAGCGCATCTTCGGTGTGCCGGGCGAGGAGAACCTCGATATCCTGGAGTCGCTGCGGACCTCGCGGATCGAACTGGTCCTGACGCGTCACGAGCAGGCGGCGGCCTTCATGGCGGCGACGCATGGGAGGCTTACCGGCAAGCCCGGCGTCTGCCTCGCCACGCTCGGCCCCGGCGCGCTGAATTTCGCGACCGGCGCAGCCTTCGCCCATCTCGGTGCCATGCCGATGATCCTCGTAACGGGTCAGAAGCCGGTGATGAGCGCGAAGCAGGCCCGCTTCCAGATCGTCGACATTGTCGCCTCGATGAAGCCGCTGACCAAGATGACGCGCCAGATCGTGAGCGCGGCCGCCATCCCGACGATCGTCCGGGATGCTTTTCGCGTCGCGATGGAGGAGCGGCCGGGGCCGGTGCATCTCGAACTGCCGGAGGACATTGCGGCCGAGGAGGCGTCGGACGCCCCGATGATTCCGCGTCACCCGGTCGAGCGCCCCGTTGCCCCTGCCTCCGCGCTCGACAGCGCAGCAGACGCCATTCTGAGCGCCCGGCGGCCGCTCGTGATGATCGGCGCGGCGGGCAACCGGCCTGCGCTGGTCGAGGCGCTGTCGAACTTCGTGGCGCGCACCGGACTCCCCTTCTTCAACACCCAGATGGGCAAGGGTGCCGTCACCGGCGGTTCCAACCTCTATATGGGAACCGCCGCGCTGTCGGAGGGCGACTACGTCCACGAGGCGGTCGAGCGCGCCGACCTGATCCTCGCCATCGGCCATGACACCGTCGAGAAGCCGCCCTTCCTGATGAAGAGCGCCGGGGGACCGAAAGTCATCCATGTCGGCTATCAGTCCGCCACGGTCGAACAGGTCTACCACCCGGATATCGAGGTGATCGGTGATATCGGCGCCACCGTCGAGGCGCTCGCCGGGCGGCTCGAAGGCAGGCTGTCCCCGGACGAGGGGATGTTCGAACTGCGGCAGCGAATCCTCGCCCGCATCAACGATCGCGCCGAGGAGGATCGCTTCCCGGTCACACCGCAGCGCCTCGTCCACGATGTCCGCAAGGTGATGCCGGAGGACAGCATCGTCTGCCTCGACAACGGCATGTACAAGATCTGGTTCGCCCGCAACTACCGGACCCATGTCGCCAACACCCTGCTGCTCGACAATGCGCTTGCCACGATGGGGGCCGGCCTGCCGTCGGCGATGATGGCGGCGATGCTTAATCCCGGGCGGCGCGTCCTGGCGGTCTGCGGCGACGGCGGCTTCATGATGAATTCGCAGGAAATGGAAACAGCGGTGCGGCTGGGGCTGAACCTCGTCGTGGTCATCCTCAACGACAGCGCCTATGGCATGATCCGCTGGAAGCAGGCGGTCGACGGCTTCGCGGATTTCGGCATGAGCTTCGGCAACCCCGACTTCGTGCGTTATGCGGAGGCGTATGGTGCGAAGGGCTCGCGGGTGACGGCGGTCGAGAATCTCGTGCCGACGCTGGAGGCCGCCTTCGCCGGCGGCGGGGTTCACCTCGTCGATGTGCCCATCGATTATTCCGAGAATACTCGCGTGCTGGTCGAAGAACTGCGCAATCGCACACCGGACGTGGAATGCGCCTGAACAAGCGCGTCTCGGATCCAGGCCAGCGCCTGAACCACCAGGAGCCCGAAAATGCTGAAGGTCGTGCAGGCGTTTGATCGCGCGCCGATTGCGGAGGTAGAGACGGACGATGCCGCTGCGCTGGAGCGCAAGTTGCAAGCCGCCGAGCTAGTCTTCAGGGATCGCGACGGCTGGCTGAAGCCTCATCAGCGCATTGCCATCCTGCGCAAGCTGGCCGCGTTGATGGAAGGCAGGCGCGACCATCTCGCCATGCAGATCGCCCGTGAGGGCGGCAAGCCGCTGCCCGATGCCATCGTCGAGACGAACCGCGCCATCGATGGCGTCCACAACGCCGCCGACGAACTGCGCAATTTCGCCGGCCGCGAAATCCCGATGG
>JAEYRQ010000563.1 GCA_023435545.1 Pseudomonadota bacterium
CCCCGCGACGGCCGCGCCGGGCCGCCTCAGGGTCGCCGCCGCCACCACGGTCGGCGACAACGGCGTCGCCCGTTCCGAGCTGCTGATCGACGCCGGCGTCGACGTCGTCGTCGTCGATACCGCCCACGGCCATTCGCAGAGCGTGCTGGACTCCGTCCGCCGCATCAAGCGGCAGTCCAACGCCGTGCAGGTGATCGCCGGAAACGTCGCCACCGCCGAGGGCGCGCAGGCGCTGATCGACGCCGGGGCAGACGCGATCAAGGGTGGCATTGGACCGGGCTCGATCTGCACCTCGCGCATCGTCGCCGGCGTCGGTGTGCCGCAACTGACGGCCATCCTGGAATCGGTCGAGGTCGCCCGAAAGGCGGATATTCCGGTGATTGCCGACGGCGGCATCAAGTATTCCGGCGATCTCGCCAAGGCGATCGCGGCGGGTGCCGAATGCGCGATGATCGGCTCGCTGTTCGCCGGCACCGAGGAGAGCCCCGGCGAGGTGTTCCTCTACCAGGGCCGCAGCTACAAGGCCTATCGCGGCATGGGCTCGGTCGGCGCCATGGCGCGCGGCTCGGCGGACCGCTACTTCCAGCAGGAGGTGAAGGACTCGCTGAAACTGGTGCCGGAGGGCGTCGAGGGTCAGGTCCCCTACAAGGGGCCGCTTGCGAGCGTCATCCACCAGCTGGTCGGGGGGCTGCGGGCGGCGATGGGTTATACTGGCTCCGCCACGATAGCGGACTTCCACCGGCGTGCCCGGTTCCTGCGCATCTCGCCGTCCGCCCTGCGCGAGAGCCACGCCCACGACGTCACAATCACCCGCGAGAGCCCCAACTATCCGGGCGCGATATGATGCCCCTCAACACGACGCTCATTCTTGCGGCGCTGCTCGCGCAGGTGATCCTCACCATCATCGTCTACGTCGTGCTGGTGCGTGCCCGCTATGCGGCGGCGCGGCGTGGCGAGGTGAAAGTCTCGCAGTATGTGGTGGTGAGGGACGAGCCAGACTGGCTCGCCCGCATCACCCGCAACGTCGCCAACCAATACGAGTTGCCCGTGTTGTTCTATGCGCTCGTGCTGATGCTGGTCGCCATCAACCGGGTGACGATGTTCGACGCCATCGTCGCCTGGGCCTTCGTGGCCGTGAGGATTGTCCACGCGGTCATCCATATCCGCACGTCCGACGTGATGCTGCGCATGCGCGTCTTCGGCATCGGCCTCGTCCTCGTCGGCCTGCTGGCGGCGCATGGCGTGCTGATCGTGCTCGGGAGCCTCGGCCGATGAGGCGAACCCCATGAAGCACGGCGGCATCATCTCCGCGGCGATTGATGTCCTTGCCGACATCGAGACCCGGCACAGGCCCGCCTCCGAGGCGCTGAAGGACTGGGGTACGAGCCATCGGTTCGCCGGTTCCGGCGACCGCGCGGCGATCGGCAACCTGGTCTTCGACGCGTTGCGCCATCGCGCCTCCATCGCCTGGCGCATGGGCGAGGATACCCCCCGTGCGCTGGCGCTCGGTGCCTACCGCTTCGTCTGGGACGTGAATCCCGAGCGGCTCGAGGTTGCCTTCGCCTCGGACCGGCACGCACCGCAACCTCCGACCGACGCCGAGAAGGTGGCGATGCGCGTCGCCACGCTCGACGGCGCGCCGGACTGGGTGGGCGGCGACTATCCCGAATGGCTGGCGCCGGCCTTCGCCGAGATCTTCGGCAATGACGCAGCCGCCGAAGGCGCGGCACTGGCGACGCGGGGGCCGGTCGATCTGCGCGTCAACACGCTGAAGGCCGATCGGGCCAAGGTGGCCAAGGCGCTGGCGCGATTTCAGCCGGTGGAGACGCCGCTGTCGCCGGTCGGGCTCAGGCTGGAGCCGGGGGCCGGACCCGCTCGCCAGCCCCATGTCGAGGCCGAGGCGGGCTACCGCAAGGGCTGGTTCGAGCTTCAGGACGCGGGCTCGCAACTGGCCGCGCTGCGCGCCGGCGCGGCGCCCGGCCTCCAGGTCGCTGACATCTGCGCTGGCGCCGGCGGCAAGACGCTGGCGATGGCCGCGGCGATGCAGAACAAGGGTCAGGTATACGCCTGGGACAGCGATCGCCGCCGTCTCGCCGGCATCCACGAGCGGCTCCAGCGCGCCGGTGTGCGCAACGCCCAGGTGCGGGAGGCCGGCGACCCGGCGGTGCTGGCGGATCTCGCCGGGCGCATAGACGTGGTGCTCGTCGATGCGCCCTGCACCGGCACCGGCGTCTGGCGGCGCCGGCCGGATTCGAAATGGCGGGTGAGCGAGGTGGCCCTCGAGACGCGCGTCGCCGAGCAGGACGCGACGCTGGCGACGGCGGCTCCGCTGGTCAAGCCCGGCGGCCGACTGGTTTACGTCACCTGCTCGGTGCTGCCGGTCGAGAATGACAGACGGATCGATGCCCTTCTTGCCGCCAACCCCGGGTTCTCTGCGGTGCCACCGGCCGAGTTCGCCTCTGGTGCACCGCTCGGCGATGAGGCGAAGGCACGCCTCTCGGACCCCGCTCTCGCCACCCGGCACGGGCTGCAGATGTCGCCGCGCCGGACAGGCACCGATGGATTCTACGTCGCGGCGCTGCGGCGGGCCTAGGACGCTCTCCGGTGGTGCAGGATCGGCCCGGCGCTTGAATCGGTCTTGCAACTTGGCGCGCCAACCGGCTGAATCGATTCTTCGGGGCCTCGCTGCAAGCCAATGAATTGATTCGGACTTTGGCCGCAGTTCGAGCGGCTGTTGAACCGCAATAGGAAGGGAGACGCCATGATGCCCGTCCGCCTCACCTTCGCGGCCGCTCTGGCTCTCGGTGGTGCGCCGGCGCTGGCGCACGGTCCCTTCGATGGTTTCTGGGCGTTCGATCCCGAGATTTGCGACAACGAGCGTGGCACCACCGACCTCGTGCCGATCATGATCGACCTGCCTGTCATCGAGGGCTACGAGAGCCACTGCGTCATGGACCGGATCGAGCGGATCGCCGAGGGAGAGAGCTGGTATGTCGATCTGACCTGCACCGGCGAGGGCGAGACATGGGCCCGCGAGACCCTCTTTGCGCTCGACCGGGACGTGGATGGCAATGCGCGCCGGCTCATCGAAATCGACCTGGAGTTCGGCTCCGTCACGGTGTTCAGCAAATGCGACTGAGGGTGTCTTGAGCACGATCGATCGCCCTCCGGTCCGATGGCCGCCGCGCCTGCTGTGGCCGCTGGTGGCAACGGTGCTGCTCGCGGTGTCGACCTTCCTGGTCACGGCGCTGCCGGGAACGCTGCTGTTCGTGCTGACCGCCCGAGCCCTCTCGGGCCTTGGCTATCTCCTGCCGCCGCCGGAGAGCTGGTGGCTGCCCTCGGCGCTGGCCAACCTCGCGATGGCTGCCGCGATCCTCCCCGTTTCCATATTGCTGACGGTGGCCGCCCCCGCCATGCGGGTCTGGCTGCATGTGGCGATCGTCGCGGCAGCGGCCGTCGCCGCCGGGTTGGTCGCCGCCCTCGGCGCCTATTTCTGGTGGTTCACCTGAGGCATCCGGTGCCCGACGCGGCGTGGGCGGCGCCGGCGGAATGGGTTGTGTGGCAAGGACGTGCTTGTCGCTTGGCCACATCGCACCGCCGCATTACCTTACGC
>JAEYRQ010000576.1 GCA_023435545.1 Pseudomonadota bacterium
CCATGCGGCCGCACTCGGGCGGGCGGAGACCTCCGCGTGCCACCGCCTGACATTGGCGCACTCCTCGGGGATCGAGAGACGCGCGACCTTCATGAAATCCACCGCGACGAACAGCGAGATGTCGGCGATCGTGAAGCGCTCCCCAACGACGAACGCGCGCCGGGCGAGTTCGGCGTCCATGATCTCGAGGAACGCCAGGGCCTTCGGCCTGTTCGCCTCGCCCCATTCGGGTACCTGCGGCTGCTCGAGCGGTGCCATCGCCGGATGGACGTGGCGGAACGCGTGGGCGACCGCTGCGAGAAAATTGAGGTCGAGCCGCCGCTGCCACATCTCGACCAGAGCACGCTCCAGCGCGTTGGTGCCGAACAGCGGGGGCTCGGGATGCAGTTCCTCCAGGTATCTGCAGATCGCGACGGACTCCGAGATGCGGGTGCCATCGTCCAGTTCGAGAACCGGCAGCCGCTGGATCGGATTGATCGTGGCGAATTCGGGCGTCTTGTGCTCGAGCGCCATGATGTCCAGTTCGACCCGGGGGAGGTCGAGCCCCTTCTCGGCCATGAACACGTTGACGCGCCGCGGATTCGGCGCCCGACTGTAGGTGTAGAGCTTCATACCGGTTCCATCCCCTCCAGCCGCACCCGCCAGGCTACATAACGGCAACCGCGCATCCCGTCACGAGCCGGCATGCAGCCGCCTCCACTCCTCCGGCCGGTCGAACTCGCTCGCCCACAGCCCGAGGCCCTCCGCCCGCGCCGTGGCTTCCTCCGCCGAATAGGCGCCATAGGCCACGGCGAACCCCCTGGCCACCATCTCGCGATTCAGCTCCCGGTCGCCGACCCGGCAATCCGCCAGCACCCTGTCGTATGCGTCGCGGCCGGCCCCGTCGCAGGAGACCTGCCGTCCCGCCACGAGTTCTCGCAGCGCCGAGGTCGCCGCCTCCCCGCACGGCCAGGGTTTGCGGTCGAGCAGGCAGACCTGGTCTCGCTCCGGCGCATCAATCCCCCTGAGCCGGGTTTGCACAACCCCCACCACCAGGCTGTCGCCGTCGATCACGCGCGCCTGTCCGTAGTAGCTGCGCGGCCAGTCGGAGGGCACGTATACGACGAGGATCAGCAACAGCGAGACCATCACGATCGCGGTCAGCAGTTCGTCGATCCGCGCCAGGCGGCTCGTTTTTCGGGGTGGCACCGAATCGGTCTCCTTCGGTTAACGCATTCTCGCCGGAAGCATGATCTTAAGGTTTTTGTCCCAGAACGGTCAGGTCCGGCTGCCGCAATTGTCGCGGCGGTCGCGTGAATGTGTGCCAAGGGTAGCAATGTCACCGACCGGAGAGGCGAGGACCGGACCGGAGTCCGACGAGTTCCGCGAGCGCCGCCAGGGCGTCTCCGTGCAGATCCGGCAGGCACGCGACCGGCTCACCTCGCAAACCGGGATCCATCCCGCCTTCGATCACGAGCTGCTGCTCGCCTATGCGCGCAACCAGACCGGAATCGCCCTGGTGATCCCGCTGGTCGCCATCATCATAGCCGGCATGACCACGCTGTGGATTCCATGGTCGCAGGGCGCGCTGTGGCTGTCCGGCGTGCTGATCGGCAACGGCATTCTCACCTATCTGTGCCGGCGCTACGAAGGCGCTGACAGCCGCCGGATCAGCGCCCGCAACTGGCAGCGCCGCTTCTATGCGGCCGAGTTCCTCAACGGCGTCCTGTGGGGCACCATAGCCTTCCTGTCGACGCCTCCCGGGGATACCGCTCCGCTGATTTTCATGTTTGCGGTGCTGATCGTGATCCTTGCGATGCGCACCGTCACGGCGAGCAACCTGCCGCTGGCGTCCATCGTCGGCACGCTGCCGATCACCGGCGCCATCATGCTGCGTTTCACCCTGTTGGGCGAGGTGCAGTACCTGGCGATGGCGGGGCTGGCCGTCGGCGCCCAGGTGTTCTTCATCATTCTCTCCCGTCAGTTTCACAGGACCGAACTGGCGATGCTGGGCCTGAGGGCCGAGAAGGACGCACTGATCGCCGAACTGGAGCACGCCCGCGCCCTGTCGGAGGAGGCACGCCGGCGCGCCGAGGAGGCCAACCTCGCCAAGTCACGCTTCCTAGCCACGATGAGCCACGAACTGCGCACCCCGCTGAACGCCATTCTGGGCTTCTCCGAGGTGCTCAAGGACGAGATTCTGGGCGCCCACCAGGTCGCCGCTTACAAGGAATACTCCGGCGACATCCACCGCAGTGGCGAGCATCTGCTCAATCTGATCAACGAGATCCTCGACCTGTCGCGCATCGAGGCCGGCCGCTACGAGTTGTCGGAGGAGGCAGTGTCGCTGCCCGGCGCCGTTGAAGATTGCCACCACCTGCTCAAGCTCAGGGCGGACCAGCGCGGGGTCTCGATCGAGGAGAACTTCGAGCGCGACCTGCCGAAGATCTGGGCCGACGAGCGGGCGGTCCGGCAGATCGTGCTGAACCTGCTCACCAACGCCATCAAGTTCACACCGAACGGTGGCCATGTCGTCCTGACCGTGGGCTGGACCGCGGGCGGGGGCCAGTATCTCAGCGTTCGCGACACCGGCCCTGGCGTTCCCGCTGAGGAGATCCCGACCGTGCTGCAGACCTTCGGCCGCGGCTCGCTTGCGAGCAAGAACGCCGAGGAGGGGTCAGGTCTCGGCCTGCCGATCGTGATGAAGCTGGTGGAATTGCATGGCGGCCGCTTCGACTTCCGCTCCCGCCTGCGCGAAGGGACCGAGGTCATCGTCACCTTCCCGCGCGACCGGGTGATGAAACCGCTGCCGCCGATAGTCGACGAGGAGGCCGGCCGCGGCGATGGGCGCCGGGGCAATGGAGGCAGGGCGGCTGCGTGAGATAAGCAACCTTGCCCAGGCCGTTGACCCGGTTTCCCTCTTACCGGCTCGACCACATCAGCGTCGACAGCATGGCTGACGCGAGGGCCGCCAGCGTGATCACGGCATTGACGGCGTGCGTATACTCCCATTGCGCCCGCAATGCCTGCCAGTCTGCGGGAGCCATCGTCCAGTTGTCGGTTGCCTGGTTGACCGGGAACACCCAGATGAAGAAGGCGGCGAGCGTCGCCAGCAGCAGGACGCAGGACAGCGCCGCGAACAGGAAGGGAAGCACTTGGGACCGGCTCGCGACGGCCAAGGCAAGCGTTACCAACGGCGCTGCCAACAGGGGAACTGCGAAAAGCGCCCATCCCCTGTAGATCTGCTGGACTGTCAGATACTGCTCCCGATCGAGGCCGATCTTGTTCGGCAGTTCAATGAGATGTGCGCCGGCGGGGACGAAGACCACGGCAATGAGGATTACGGCCAGAAACTGAAGCACTTTCACCGCCATCGCCGATCTCCTCTGGCTTGCGACAGCCGGCCCGTTGGGACAACCGAAGCGGGCGAGATCCGTTCCAACCCTGCCCGGCAGAAATGGTCCCGCGCTTCAGCGGATGGGACGAGCCAGGGAAAGCACAGATGCGACGCGGCTACGGCTGGCTTGGCCTGATCCTCCTCGGCGTCGCCGCGGTCATCCTGATTGCCCGGCATTCCGCCGGCTCCATCGGCAACCTCACGACCGACGAATTCGGCCGCCTCGCCTATCTGGCCGCGCTGCTGCTGGTGATCGGCGCCGGTGTGGTGACCAGCCGCGCCTTCGACGCCGGCACCGCGCTTCGCCATGCGACGGTCTGGATTGCGCTCCTGCTCGGCCTGGTGATTGTCTACAGCTACCGGATGGAGTTTGCCGGCATCGCCGGCCGGGTGTTCGGCGAGTTGGTGCCCGGTTATCCGGTCACCTCGACGGACCCCCTCGGCCGGCAGGTTGTCACCCTGCGCCGTTCGGCGAACGGCCATTTCGCCGTCCGCGGCACGGTCGATGGAGCCTCGGCGACCTTCCTCGTCGACACCGGCGCAAGCGTGCTGACGCTGTCGGCCCAGACGGCCCGTTCGGCAGGCTTCGATCCCGCCGCGCTCCGCTACACCGCGCCGGTGATGACTGCCAACGGACAGGCTTTCATGGCGCCGGTGACGATCGGGCGGCTCGAGATGGGGCCGGTGGTCATGCGGGACCTGCGCGCCTATGTCGCCCCGCCCGGCGCGCTCGACGGCAATCTGCTCGGCGTCAATGTCCTCGACCGGTTCGGCTCCTACGAGGTGCGCGGCGACGAGATGACGCTGCGGGTCGGGCACTGAGGCGCTCCGGTTACCATTCCGCTTAGCGCTCCGGTTACTCCCCTCTGATAGCGTCTGTGGCTCCGGAGACCCACCGCGCATGCCGAAACTCTTCGTCGTCCTCATCTTCCTTGGCTGCATCGCCGTTGCGGTGCCGCATCTGGACTCGCTCGGCGAAGCACCCTACGCCGCGCGGACCGAGGTCGCCGAACCGAGCGGCTACGGCCCGCTCAGCGTCAGCCTGGAGGCCGACCGGCGGGGCCACTTCATCGTCGACGCCGTCATCAACGGCCGGACGATCACCATGCTCGCCGACACCGGCGCCAGCGCCGTGGTGCTGACCGAGGCCGACGCGCGGCGAGCCGGGTTCGAGCCGCGCTCGCTCGAATTCGACGTGCCGGTGAAGACCGCCAACGGCGAATCCCGCGCCGCGGCGATCCGGCTCGACAGCGTGGACATCGGCGGCATCCGGCTCGACGATGTCCGGGCGATGGTGGTGCGCGAGGGTGACCTGGACATCAGCCTGCTCGGCATGAGCTATATCGGCCGCCTGTCGAGCTTCAATATGGCAGGCGGCCGCCTTGAACTGGTCAAGTAGTCCTGATTGATCTGCGGCCTCCCCGCTTGGATGGCCGGCCTCGTCCGGCTAGAAGGGCGCCACTCCCTGTCTCAATCGAACGGATCGACCATGTTCCCGAAGCCGATCGCGACTGCCGCCGCGAACACCGCCGAGTTCGAACAGACCCCCCTGGTGAAGCCGACCGGCTTCCGCGAATACGACGCCCGCTGGCTGTTCGGCACCGAGCTCAACCTGATGGGTGCCCAGGCGCTCGGCCTCGGCGTCGGCACCTATCTGCACGAGCGCGGCGTCAGGCCCGAGATCGTGATCGGCCACGACTATCGGTCCTATTCCCAGTCGATCAAGATGGCATTGGCCAACGGGCTGATGGCGGCCGGCTGCAAGGTGCACGACATCGGCCTGGCGGTCTCGCCGATGGCCTATTTCGCCCAGTTCGCGCTCGATGTGCCGGCGGTGGCGATGGTGACCGCCAGCCACAACGACAATGGCTGGACCGGCGTGAAGATGGGCGCCGAGAAGCCGCTCACCTTCGGCCCGGACGAGATCGGACGGCTGAAGGAGATCGTCCTGTCGGGCTCCGGCGTCACCCGCGACGGCGGCGGCTACGTCTATGTCGAGGATTTCGGCGAGCGCTACATGGCCGACCTGATCAGCGACCGGAAGCTGAAGCACCCGCTGAAGGTCGTCGCCGCCTGCGGCAACGGCACGGCGGCCCTGTTCGCCCCGAAGGTGCTCCGGGCGATCGGCTGCGAGGTCGTCGAGCTCGACTGCACGCTCGACTACACCTTCCCGCGCAACAATCCCAATCCCGAAGACATGAAGATGCTGCACGCCATCGCCGACGCGGTGAAGGAGAGCGGGGCCGCCGTCGGGCTCGGCTTCGACGGCGACGGCGACCGCTGCGGTGTGGTCGACGACACCGGCGAGGAGATCTTCGCCGACAAGGTCGGCGTCCTGCTCGCCCGCGACCTGTCGAGCCTGCACCCTGGCTCGGCCTTCGTCGTCGACGTGAAGTCGACCGGCCTGTTCATGACGGACCCGGTGCTCCAGCAGAACGGAGTGAAGGTCGACTACTGGAAGACCGGCCATTCCTACATCAAGCGCCGCGTCAACGAACTCGGCGCGCGCGCAGGCTTCGAGAAATCCGGGCATTTCTTCTTCAACGCCCCGGTCGGGCGCGGCTACGACGACGGTCTCGTCGCCGCGATCGCGGTCTGCGAGATGCTGGACCGGAATCCGGGCAAGCGCCTGTCGGAGTTGCGGGCATCGCTGCCCAGGACCTGGCAGTCGCCGACCATGAGCCCGCATTGCGCCGACGAGGTGAAGTACGGCGTCGTCGACCGCGCCGTCGCCCATTTCGCCGCCCTGGCGAAATCCGGCGAGCCGATCGCAGGACAGAGCGTGCGCGACGTGGTCACGGTGAACGGCATCCGGATCGTGCTCGAGGACGGCACCTGGGGCCTGCTTCGCGCCTCCTCCAATAAGCCGGAGCTGGTCGTCGTGGTCGAGAGCCCGACGTCGGAGGCGAACATGCGCGCGATCTTCGCGGAAATCGATGGCTACCTGTCCGCACAGGACGAGGTTGGGGCGTACAACCAGAAGATCTGAGACGCGCGAGGCCCAGCCATCAGATCGGGAGAGGACTTCCGCCCTCCCCCTCGTCCAGCCAGACGAACAGGCCAAGCAGGCGCTCGACCGAATGGCCGTTCTCGGACAGCGGCAGCAGCAGACGTTCGAAGCTGCGCACATCGCCGCGCCTGGTGACCACGGTGCGTATCCAGTAGTGCGGGAGCCGTTCCTCCAGGACGTATCGGTAGGCGCGTTCGATGCCGGGATAACTGTCCGGCGACACCATCTCGTCGAGCGCATAGCCGTCGGCGTCGCGATTGAACGCCTCCGCCAGCGCTCCGCTCCGCTGGATTCGGAAGCGGGCCTTGCCGACGGTACCCCACTCGACGTCGATGATCGCGATCCCCGGATGATCATGCAGGGTTGAATCGGACAGCATGTCTGCGAGGCCGGGCAGCCGCCCGTGGCACGCGAAGCGGCGCCAGGTGGCGTAGGCCGAGATCAGTGCCTCGTCCGCCGAATCCGGCAGGATCGGTTCATCGAGTTCCGGTCTCATAGGCGCGCCCCCCGGCGAAATGGCTGATCTGTCGGGCCGGAACGACCGACGCGCCGCGCACCATAGCTGGTCCGCCACCGGGCGAAGCATTGCCACTTTTTCCATTTGGCGCCAAATTCTTTTCCGTAGCGGCAGGATCGGAACCATGAGCGGAACGCTCACAGAACGGCTGCGGGTCTCGACGGGCCTCTTGGCGGGTCTTCCAGCGGTGCTGGCCGAGAAGGGTCTCGACTTTCCGCAGATCGCCCGCGCCGCCGGCCTGGATCCGACTATCGCAACCAGCGAGGATTCCTTCGTCGGCCTCGCCGAGTTCGCGAGACTTCTGGAGCTCGCCGCGGTCGCCACCGACGACGACTGCTTCGGGCTGCGCTTCGCCGACCACATATCCGGCGAACTGACCGGCACGCTCACCTACGCCATGCGCAATGCGCCGACCCTGCGGGAGGCACTGGTCACGCTGATCCGCTACATCCGCACGCGCATCGACGTCACCGGCTTCCAGCTCACCGTGGAAGGTGACCAGGCGACCGTGGAATGGAGTTTCTCGCCACTGATTGTCCACCGCGCGCAGCTCTGCGACTTCACTGCGGCACTGCTGGTGCGCTACCTCGGCCGCATCGTCGGTCCACAATGGCGGCCGCTCTCGGTAACCATCGAACGCCCGGCAGCCCGCGGCCAGGATCTTCACCGGCGCCTGTTCGGCCGGCGCATTTCATTCGCACATCAGGGCAATTCCATCGTGTTCCCGGCAGCGCTGCTGATCTTGCCGATCGAGGGCGCCGACCCGGTGGTTCACAAGATCGCCCGGCAACTGCTCGATCGCCTGCTCGCGGAGCGGGGCACGACCAGCGACCTGATCACCTCGGCGCGCGAGGAAATCGTCTGGTCGCTGCCCAGCGAGGAAGGCATCCAGCTCGATCGTCTGGCGCGGCGGCTCGGCGTCAGTACGCGCACGCTGCAGCGCAAACTGGCCGAAGCCGGGACCAGCTTCCAGGGTCTGGTCGACGATACACGCAAGATGCTGGCCAGGCGCTACATCGAGGACCGCAACATGACCTTGTCCGAGATCGCCTATAAGCTCGGATTTTCGGCTCCCAGCGCCTTCACCCGTGCCTCCTACCGGTGGTTCGGCGAGAGCCCGGGTCAGGTGCGACGTAAACTCGGCGTTAACCGTCGCCGGAACGGCTGACGGTCTTCCCGCGATCGATCGCAGGTCGGAGATTGACCTGCGGGTAAAAATATGGCGCGCTGAGATAAAACCCGCTTCGCTTGCATGTGTCAAAAGGACGATGACATAGCCGCTTGCGCATACACGACATTCTTGGTTGGGGAACGGGATGTCGGAATGTCTGGGGCCGTCCAACGAAGGGCGGCGTTCACATGCGATCGCACGCGGCGACTGACTCATCACATTCGCTGAGCGGGGGGAGAGCGGATCTTGCGATCCAGGCGGCCATGTCGCCGGCCGGATCGTTTGCTTTTGGAGGCTCGAATTGACGGAAGACTCTGGAAATCGCGGCCCTGCCGTGAGACTGCACGGCGCCGCCGAGACTGGTGGCGGTTCTGCCACGGCCCGCACCCACTTCACCATCGGCGAGATCGCGCGCGAGTTCGGCTTCACGCTGCGTGCGCTTCGCTTCTATGAAGAGAAGGGCCTGATCCGGCCGCGCCGCACCGGCAACCGCCGCCTCTACTCGGCCGCCGATCGCCAGCGGCTCGATGTGATCGCCCAGTGCAAGAAGGTCGGGATGCCGCTCGACGATATCCGCGAGATCCTGGGCGTGGGCAATGACGCCGCGGGGGATCCGTCCCGCTCCGAGCGGATGCTCGACAAGATGCTGGCCCGTCTCGACGCCCTGAACGAGGAGAAGGCGCGCATCCACGACTATACCCAGGAAGCGCTGCTCCTGATCGCCGAACTGAAGTCGCGGCTCGGCCGCGCCGCCTGAGCGCAGGCCGACCTGGGCCACAGCCCGTACATCGCATGCCGGTCGCCCGCCCCCAGGCGGGCGATTGCGTTTGAGGGTCCCGCGCTCGCACTGCGGGAGCGCCGCGCCGTCAGATCAGATCCCAGATGAAGCGGGCCGCTACGATCAGCAGGAATATCCCGAAACCCCGCTCCAGCTTGCGCTTCTCCAGAGCGTGGGCGATGCGCACGCCGATCGGCGCGACGATCAGCGTGACCGGGATGACCAGCAACACACCGAGCACGTTGACGTATCCCACCGAGAAGGGCGGCAGCCCGGGAACGCCCCATCCCGCCCAGGCGAAGCCGATCGTGCCGGGAATGGCGATGATCACCCCCAGCCCCGAGGACGTCGCCACCGCCTGGTGGATGCTACGGCCGTAGAGCGTCATCACCGTATTGTTGAGCACCCCGCCGCCGATCCCCATCAACGTCGACAGCACGCCGATCACCACGCCCATGACGCTGCGCCAGGGTTGTCCCGGGATGTCGGGCCCCAGCTGCATGTTGCCGACGCCGACGATCAGCCGAAGGCCGATGACCACCGCGATGGCGGCGAATATCCCCTGCAGCGCCTCGCCCGAGACGTAGTTGGCGA
>JAEYRQ010000028.1 GCA_023435545.1 Pseudomonadota bacterium
CGGTGACCCCGCGCCCTCCGGCGCTGTGCTGCAGGCGCACCATCGCGCCGACCTTCGCGGCCAGCTTCGCGACCACGTACTGACCCAGGTAGCGGGTCGGCATGCCTTCGAGCTCGTCGAGGCCGGCGATGCGCTGGTTCGCGGCGAGCAGCTCGACATCGGTCATGCCCACGCCGTGGTCGATGATCGCGAGCTGGTAGCCACCCTGACCGAGGGACCGGCCGTCGATCTCGACGGTGGAGTCCGGCGGCGAGAAGCCCAGAGCGTTCTCGATCAGCTCCGACAGCAGGTGGATCAGGTCGATCACGACCGGCCCCGAGAGGGTGGCCTCACGCAGGTGGCCGATGCGGACCCGTTCGAAGTCCTCGACCTCGCTCATCGCCGCCCGGACGACCTCGGCGACCGGTGCGGGTGCACGACGGCGGCGCGGGGTCTCGGAGCCGGCGAGGATCAGCAGCGACTCGGCGTTGCGTCGCATGCGGCTCGCGAGGTGGTCGAGCTTGAAGAGGTGCTCGAGGAACGCGGGGTCGGTCTCCCGGGTCTCGAGCGAGGTGATGAAGTCGAGCTGGCGGGCGAGCAGCGTCTGGTTGCGTCGACCGAGGTTCGTCATCGCCTCGGCCTGGTTGACCCGGAGCGCGGCCTGCTCGCTCGCGAGGCGCAGCGCGGTGTCCTGCACGTCGTTGAACGCCGCGGCGACCTCGTGGACCTCGGCGGCACCCGTCGCGCGCAGCGCCGGCAGGTGCAGCTCCTCGCCGACCTGGTCCTGCTGGGCCTTCACTGCGTCGGGCAGGCGGGTCGTGGCGACTTCTTCGGCCTGGGTGGCCAGGTCCTGCAGCGGGCGGGCGATCGAGCGAACCGCCCGGCGCAACAGCAGCGCGCTGATCAGGACGATCGCCACCGCGGCGATCGCAGCGAGGAAGAGGAGCTGACGGCTCCGGCTCGCGAACTCGTCCACGACCGCGACGGCGTCGGCCTCGGCGGCGTCCTGCAGCTCGGTCAGCGTCTCGCTGCGCTGGTCGAGCCCGGCGGTCCACGCGGTGAAGTCGCGCGGGCCACGCTCGGTGAACACGTCGCGTCGGACCGAGTCGGCCGCCGACATCGAGTAGCCGACGCCCTCGATGAGCAGGCCCAGCTCGGTCGGCGCCGAGGCGGCGGCGAGAGCGGTGTAGGACTCCTGCTCCGACGCGAGGCCCATCAGCGCCTGGAAGGAGGTGGCGTCGAGCTCGCCCTCCTGGGCGACGATGAGCGTCAGGTCGCGCTCCTGGGACGACGCGGCCTGGGCACGGGCGAGGTAGTCGGTGGTGCTCGCCGCGCTGTCGTCCACCGACTCACCGGTGTCGATCGCGACGGTGGACAGGTCGAGCAGCTGGCCGATCGTCGTGGAGTAGGCCGCGAGCGCGACACGTCCGCCGAGCTCGTTGCCCGACACCCGCTGCGCGGCGCTCAGGCGGATCAGCGCCCGGTCGGTGAGCTCCTGGAGCTCCCCGCCGATCGCGTTCGCCCGACCCTCCAGCGCGTCGGCCGCCGCCTGCACCGCCTCGCGCAGCTCGGGGGTCGACGCCTTGGCCTCGATCAGGGTGCGGCGCTCCGCCTCGAGCGCGTCGACGAGCCGGTACGAGCTCAGCGCCAGGTCGGTGCGTTCCTGGAGCCCCGCTGCCTCGGCGGACTGGGTCCAACCGAGGTACACGCCGTACCCGGTCACGGCCAGCAGACCGGCGAGGGGGATCGCCATCAGCATCAGCAGCCGGGTGCTGATGCGGAGGCGACGGGACTGATGTTCTTCGGTCTTCCGTTGCCGTGCCACGGGAGACGGATCGACATCGCAGGCCCGCCGGTTGAGAAAATCGTCGCCGGCGCGCGGCCGCAGCGGCCCGAAGAAAATGCGGTCGACCGACGCCCGGCGCCGAGGCGGATCGGGACCACGGGTCGGCGGGGAGCGCGCCCCGCGGGCCGCGGATCGCACCGCCCGGCGGTCTCGTAACATCGAGGCGATGGGCAAACGTCGCCGCCGAGCCGCACTTCCGCCGCCTCCGTCCGACCCGGTCACACCGGGGCTGGTCGGACCGATGCGCACCGTGAAGGTCGGCATCGCCCGGCCCGAGTACGCCGCGACGGGCCAGCCCTCGGCTCGTGAGAGCCGGGCCATCCGCACCGACGACGAGATCCTCGCGATGCGCACCGCGGGTCGCGTCGCCGCCGAGGCGTTGATCGAGGTCGGCCGCCACGTCCGACCGGGCGTGACCGGCGACGAGCTGGACCGCATCGGGCACGAGTTCATGGTCGACGCCGGCGCCTACCCGTCCACGCTCAACTACCGGGGCTTCCCGAAGTCGCTGTGCACCTCGGTGAACGAGGTCGTGTGCCACGGCATCCCCGACTCACGGAAGCTGGTCGACGGCGACATCGTGAACGTCGACGTCACCGCCTACATCGAGGGCGTGCACGGCGACACCTCGTGCACCTTCCTCGTCGGCGAGGTCGACGAGGCGTCCGCTGCGCTCGTGCGCCGCACCCGTGCGGCGATGCACGCGGGCATCTCGGTCGTGCGACCCAAGGCGCGCATCTACGAGATCGGTCGGGCGATCGAGCAGTCGGTCGCGGAGTACGGCTACGGCGTCGTGCGCGAGTTCATCGGCCACGGCATCGGCGACCAGTTCCACACCAGCCTGCAGATCCCGCACTACTACGACCCCCACAACGACACCGTGCTGCTGCCCGGCATGACGTTCACCGTCGAGCCGATGATCAACGTGGGCAGTCCCCGGCTCGAGATGTGGGACGACGGCTGGACCGTGGTGACCCGCGACCTGCAGCGCTCCGCGCAGTTCGAGCACACCGTGCTGGTCACCGAGGACGGCCACGAGCTGCTGACGGTCGCCGCGGACGGCAGCTCGGCCGACACGCTCTTCGCCGACGTCGCACTCGGCGCCTGACCGACGCGCCACCGGCGGTCCATCTCCGCGGCCCCGCACGACCCCGCGGACCTGCACTTCCCCGCATCCGTCACCATCGAGGACGAGGAGCAGTGTGCGGCCGCGGCATCGGCGAACCAGGGGGCCCTCGGGCTTGCGCGAGCAGGTCCCGCGCGAACAGGGCCTGCGCCAGCAGAGCCTGCTCGACCGGGCCCGGCGACGGGCAGCGAGGGCCGCGTCACGCGTGCGACGCTCGTGGCTCGCTCGCCGTGTCGCGCGGCGACGCGCCGCCGCGCTGAGCCTCGCGGCGTTGGCCGCGTGGGGCGTGACCGGCACGTCGGAACAGGCGCGACGTGACCGCGAACGGTGGGGACCGACCCGCCGTGTCGTGGTCGCGACCCGCGACATCGAGGCGGGCTCGGTCGTCGATGCCGGCAACGCCGTGATCGACGAGCGGCCCGTGCCGATGGTGCCGCAGGGGGCGCTGCGCGAGGTGCCCGTCGGTCGGCGGGTGCGCGTCGACGTGCCCGCCGGAGAGGCGCTGCTCTCTCCCCGCCTCGCCGGGTCCTCGCACGGCGAGCTGGCCGCTCGGCGGCCCGAGGGCGGCGCGGCGGTGACCTTTCCCCTGACCGAGGTGCACCCGGTGCTCGCCATCGGTGACCGGGTCGACGTCTACGCGTCGGTCAGCGACGTGTCGGGCACCGCCTCGGCGCGCGTCGCCGGCGCGGCGGCGGTGGTCGGGATCGACGGCGATTCGGTGACCGTCGCCGTGTCGGCCGACGAGGTCAGGGCGGCTGCGGCGGCGTCGTTGTCACCGGGCGTCGCGATCGTCGTGCGGCGATGACGGCGCACCGACACCGCGGGCTCCCCGCCAGGACGGAATCAGGCGCCGGAGATCGACACGTCGTCGATGACCAGCGACGCGGCGCCGTGGCCCGAGGTCAGCCACTCGAAGTCGCCGCCGACCTCGCGCACGTCGAGCAGCAGGCGCTGCAGCGTCGAGGCGACGGTCAGGCTGATGCCGACGGGGTTGTTCACCTCGTGCGCGACGCCCGCCACCAGCCCGCCGAGCGCAGCGAGCTTCTCGGCGTCGATGAGGTTGCGCTGCGTGTCGCGGAGCTCGGCCAGCGCGCTCTCGGCGCGTTCCTTCGCCGTGATCAGTTCCTCCTCCGCCTTGCGCTTGGCGATCGCGTTCTCGCGGAACACCTCGATCGCCACCGCCATGTCGCCGATCTCGTCGTCCCCGGCGAAGTCACCGAGGCGGTGGTCGTAATTGCCCTCGGCGATCTCGCGCATGGCGATCATCAGGTCGTAGAGCGGCACGACGAGGCTGCGGGCAATCGCCATGCTGAAGAGCACGATCAGCCCGATGAAGACGATCGTCACCGCGATGATGCGCCGGTAGACATCGCTCAGGGCCTCGTCGAAGCGGGACTGGGCGGCCGCCTCGCGCCGACCTGCGATCTCGGCCATGTCGGCGATCGCCCGCTCCATGCGCGCCTGATTGCCGTCGATGACCTCGTGCAGGAGTCGCGCCTGGGTAGTGAAGCTCTCTTCCAGCCGCCGCAAACCACGGTTGACGATGCCGGCCCGGTCCAGCAGTGCCATCAGCACCTGGCGCTGCATGTCGGTGTCGGCGAGGTCGAGCATCACCGGTGCCGTCCGCTCGATGATCTCGATGTTGCGCCGGGCGGCCGTCGCGGCGTCGGGGGCGAGAGAGAGATAGTAGGAATTGGCAGCGACCAGCATCGCCGAGAAGGCCTCGCGGGACTTGCCGAGCGCGGGCCAGATCAGCGAGCCGCCGTTGCGGGTCGAGCTGTCGATGATGGAGTAGAGCCCGGCCATCTCGCTCGCGGGCGCCAGCACGTCCTGCTCATAGATCGTCGCGATCGCGGTGCGCACGTCGCGCAGGTCCTCGAAGCCGCCGAGGAAGGACTCCATGGCCCGCTTCAGCGCGCCCGCCGGCTCCGCCAGCGCCGGATCCGCCATGGCGGGAGCGTCGAGCGCGCTGAGCAGCGCCGCGCGCCTCTGCTCGATCTCGGCGAGCACGGTTGCGCGCGGCTGGTTGAAGTAGCGGTGGATCACGCTCTGCAATCGCCCGGCCTGCGTCTCGATGACGATAAGCTCGCGGTCGGCGCGCTTGGCCGTCTCCAGTTCGTCCCAGGCGCCGCCGATCACCCGGCCGCCGTCCCACACCAGCAGCGCGAAGACCACCACCACCGCCGAGTTGAGCACCGCCAGCGCGAAAATGCGCCGGCGGATCGGCCAGGACCGGAACAGCAGTTCCAGCCCCAGGGTCCATGAGCGGCCAGGAGGCCGCCGATCCGAAATAAGGGCGGAGCTGGTCACGCCGGCCTACCGCACCAAACGGATCCGCTCGACCAGGTCGCGCATCCGCTCGTCGGCCAGCGCTTCGTCGTAGAGGGGTTGCATCGCAGCGGCGAACGGCTCGTGGTCGATGTCCTCGATAACAGTCACGCCGGCATTCCTCGCCTTGAGCCGGGCCTCGGCCTCGCTCGCCATCCAGAGCCCCCGCATATAGGCGGCCGAATCGCGCGCGGCCTCGCGGAAAATCCGCCGGTCGTCCTCCGACAGCCCGTCCCATGCCTTCTGCGACATCACCAGCACCTCCGGGCTCATCGTGTGTCGGGTCAGCGTGTAGTAGGGGGCCGACAGGTAGTGTCCCGTGGTGATGTAGGAGGGCCAGTTGTTCTCGGCTCCGTCGATCAGGCCGGCGCTGAGCGCGGTGGCGATCTGGCCGTAGGGGAGCGCCACCGGCTCAGCCCCGAGCGCGCGCACCATGTCGATCATCAGGTCGGACTGCTGGACCCTGATTCTGAGGCCCTTGAGGTCCTCGATGCCGCGGACCGGCCGAATCCGGTTGTAGATCGAGCGAATGCCGGAATCGTAGAATGCGAGGCCGACCAGACCATGATCGGCGAAGCTCGCCAGGATCTCCTCGCCGATCGGCCCGTCGATCACCGCGTAGAGGTGCTCCTCGTCGCGGAACAGGAACGGCATGGCCAGCACGCTCGCCTCGGGGATGAAGGCACCGAGCGGGGCGACGTTGATCCGGTTCAGATCGATGGCGCCGGCGCGCGTCTGCTCGATCGTCTCCTGCTCCTCGCCGAGCTGGCGGGAATGGAAGACGAGGATGCGGTGCCGGCCGTCGGTGCGCTCGCGCACCAGCCTGTCCATGAAGGCGAGCGCCTGGACGGTCGGGTAATGCTCGGGCTGGGTGTCGGCGGCGCGCAGGTCCCGCGCCTCGGACGAGGCAGCCACCAGACCGGCGAGGATCGCCGCAAGCACGCCGATCATTCGCAATCGATGCCATGGCGACATCTGACGGTTCCCTCCAGCCGGTGCCGCGGACCTGCCGGATCGGGCAGGTTGGGCGGCGCATATTAATCCGAGCATGGCCGATCCGCCATCGGATGCGGCGCCGGCTCCGGGTCCTGCCCGGCCGGCCCTGGATCGGAGCGCGCAATTCTATGTGGACGGCTGAATTTGCTTCGATAATATCGCGCCGTTCGGAATTGTCCTGCGGCGAACCACGACTCGTGTCAGAGAACGCGCATATTCTTGTTGTCGACGATGACGTCGACGTTCGCGAAATGGTTCGCGACTACCTGGCCACACACGATTTCATCGTCTCGACCGCGGAGGGTGGCACGGCCATGCGGGAGGTGCTGGCCGAACGGCCGGTCAATCTGGTGGTCATGGACATGAAGATGCCCGGCGAGGACGGCATCACGCTGGTGCGATATCTGCGCGAGCGTGGGCCGGTCGGGATCATCATGCTGACGGCAAGTGCCGAGGTGATCGACCGGGTGGTGGGCCTCGAGGTCGGCGCCGATGACTACCTGACGAAGCCGTTCGATCCCCGGGAGCTGCTCGCCCGGGTTCGCAGCCTGCTGCGGCGAATGGCGGCCCTGGCGGGCGCGGAGGCCGAGTCGGCACCGGCGACGATGGGCCACGAGGTCGTCATGGGCCTCTGCATCCTCAACCTGGAGACCCGGCGGCTCTACAATCGCCAGGGCGAGGACGTGGCGATGACGGCGATGGAGTTCGACCTTCTCAAGGCTTTCGCCGAGCGGCCGAACCGGGTGCTGTCACGCGATCAGCTACTCGACCTCGCGCATAACCGCGACATGGAGGCGTTCGACCGCTCGATCGACATCCGGATCATGCGGCTGAGGCGGAAGCTCGAGCCCGATCCGCAGAAGCCGGAGGTGCTGAAGACCGTCCGCGGCCTCGGCTACATGTTCGTGCCCGGCGCGAAGGCGCGGGCCGCGAAGGCGGAGGAGTGAGACTGCGGCTCTTCACGTCGAGCAGCAGCCACGAAGCACACTCCTCTCCGCGTCATACCGGACATCACGCCAACCGGATCGGAGAGCCCGGCATTGGTGCTAGTCGAGCCAGTCCGGCAGGACCGGCCACAAAACAGAACCGCCGCCTGCCGGGAGGTCAGTACCGGCAGACGGCGGGGGACGACAAGCCGAGGTGGAGCGGCTCGTATCTGTCCGGGGAGTTCAGGTCACAAGACGACGACCGGGGTTCCGACCGTGACGCGCTCGTAGAGGTCGACCACGTCCTCGTTCAGCATGCGGATGCAGCCGGAGGACATCGCCTGGCCGATCGACTTCGGGTCGTTCGAGCCGTGAATGCGGTAGAGGGTAGAGCCCAGATACATCGCGCGGGCGCCCAGCGGGTTGTCGAGGCCGCCCGGCATGTAGCGCGGCAGCTCGGGCTGGCGCTTCAGCATCTCCGGCGGCGGCGTCCAGTCCGGCCACTCGCGCTTCTGCGAGACCTTGTGGGTGCCGCGCCATTCGAAGCCTGGCCGGGCAACGCCGATGCCGTAGCGCATCGCAACCCCGTCGCCGATGACGTAGTAGAGCCGGCGCTCGTTGGTGTCGACGACGATCGTACCGGGAGCGTAGGGGCCGTAATAGTCGACCACCTCGCGGCGGATCTGCGGGATCTCCTGCTCGACGAAGCGGCTGGGCGCGTGCAGCTGACGTCCGGTCAGCGGGTCGAACTGGATGCTGGCGTCGGCCGGCGAGCCGAGCGTCAGGATGGCGGCCGCCGCAGCAGCCGCAAGAGCGATACGCTTCATTGTTGCCTCCACTGGAATTCGAAACGGCTTATATGCCGTGCGGATTGAGATTGTGTTCAGCGCTGGGCCAAGACCGTCGAGGTCTTGGAAACGAACGAGTTACTTCCGTCTTCCACGATCGCGACGGTGCGGACCTTGCGGTCGGCCGCAGCCTCGTCGACGACGGTCAGGCAGTGCCGGGGAACATTCGGCCAGGTGAAGTCGGCGCAATTGCGCTCGACCATGTCCAGCCGGTCGCCCTTGGGGGTCGAAACCGGAGTGACGCGGGCCGCGCCCGACCGCTCGGCCTCAAGGGCTCCGCGCAGGTCGGCGCTGGCGCTGAAGGCGGGGTGGCGGTCCTGAAGCTTCACGTAGTCCACGCCGACAGTCTGCCCGCTCTGGGACGGCTCGGTCAGAGCGACGATCCCCGTCGCGGCGATGGCCGACAGAATGATCATCGTGCGGGTGGTAAACATGACGGTCTCCACTGGTGTCGCCCTTTGCGTTGGCGGGCGTCTCATTTCTGATGACGCCATATGTAACGTCCGTCCTTTTCGAACGTTTCACTGGAGCGCGAGATTTTCGTTTCAATGATTTCACGGCGCGAGGTTGGTTGGCGCCTGTAATCAGCGTTACAGGCGCACCATCAAAACCGTTCGCAGGAATGCCCTGCGCCGTAGGGGGAGGAAGGCTGGCCGGCGACAAGTGCTTGATCGCAAGAGCGGTCTGCGTCGCCGGCTCGACGGGTCAACGTCCTTAGCGGCAGCCGGGTTCCCCTGGGCCACCCACTCAGCCGTGGCGGATCCAGGCCGACTTCGTCTGGGTGTAGGACACGACGCTCTCGAAACACTTGTCGCGGGCGTTGCCGGATTGCTTCCATCCGCCGAAAGGCTGGGTCATGTCGCCCTCGTCGAAGCAGTTGACCCAGACAACGCCGGCCTCGATCTCCTTCACCAGCCTGAGCGCGGTGTCGATGTTCGAGGTCCACACGCCCGCCGCCAGCCCGTAGACGGTGTCGTTGGCGACCGCAACCGCCTCGTCGATGCCGTCGACCGGGATCACCGCACCGACCGGGCCGAAGATCTCCTCGCGGGCGATAGTCATCGAATTGGCCGCGTCGGCGAACAGGGTGGGGTTGACGTAGGCGCCGGGAGACTGGGGCGTATCGCCGCCGAACACCAGGCGGGCGCCATCGCGGCGGCCGGCATCGATGTAGCCCATCACCCGCCGGCGGTGCTCGTCGGTGACCAGCGGCCCCATGCGGGTCTCGGGGTCGAGAGGGTCGCCGGGCGCGAACGAAGCCTCGGCGGCCTTGCGGAACAGGTCGACGAAATCGCCGGCGATCCTGCGGTCGACGATCATCCGCGAGCCGGCGTTGCAGACCTCGCCCTGGTTGCCGAAGATGCCGTAGACGGCGGAGGCCGCGGCGCGCTCGAGGTCGGAGACGTCGGCGAGCACGATCTGCGGGCTCTTGCCCCCGCATTCGAGCGCCACCTGCTTCATGTTCGTCTGGCCGGCATACTGCAGGATCAGCTTGCCGACCTCGGTCGAGCCGGTGAACGAGATCTTGGCGACGTCGCCATGTAGCGCCAGCGCCTTGCCGGCGGTCTCGCCATGGCCGTTGACGACGTTGAGGGCGCCGGGAGGGCCGCCCGCTTCGACGAACAGTTCGGCGAGGCGGATGCAGGAGAGCGGCGCCTGCTCGGCCGGCTTCAGCACCACCGTGTTGCCGGCGGCCAGCGCCGGAGCGATCTTCCAGACCGCCATCAGCAGCGGATAGTTCCACGGCGAGATGCACCCCACCACGCCGAAGGGCTGGCGCAGCACGCAGTGGAGCACGCTCGCATCCGTCGCCGTCACCTTGCCGTCGATCTTGTCGATGCACTCGGCCATGAAGCGGATGGTCTTGACCACCTCCGGCAGGTCGACCGAGACCATGTCGGCGATCGGCTTGCCCATGTCGAGCGTGTCGAGCAGGGCAAGCATGCCTGCCTCTGCCTCGATCAGGTCGGCAAAGCGGTAGAGGACCTCCATGCGGGCGCGGGGCGCGAGCCTGGACCAGCGCCCGTCGCGAAAGGCGCGTTTGGCTGCTGCGACCGCGCGGTCGATGTCGGCCGCGTTGCCCTCCGCCATCTCCGCCAGCACCTCGCCGGTCGCCGGATTGACGGTCTCGAAGCGCCCGCCGCCGAGCGCGTCGACATACTCCCCGTCGATGAACAGCCGCGTCTCGAGCTTCAGCCCGTCAGCGAGCGAGAGCCACTGCGCCTTGTCGAGGTCGGGGAGCTTCGTCAGGTGCATAGGGGCCTCCTGCAATTGCCCGTCGTCATCGCCCCACCACCAGCGCATCCACCGCGATACAGCCGCGCGGCAGGGCCATCAGCGGGTTGACGTCGATCGATTGTATGTCCTCGCCCATCGCGTCCGCCAGTGCGGAGAAGCGCGCGGCGGTGTCGCAGAGCGCATCGATGTCGCTTGCCGGTGCGCCCCGAACTCCGTCGAGCAAGGGGCGGAGCCGCAGGCGGCCGATCAGGCGGCGGGCCTCGGCGGCATCGAAGGGCGGCTTGGCGAACACCACGTCCTTCAGCACCTCGGCATGGATGCCGCCGAAGCCGATCAGCACGACCGGGCCGAAATCGGGATCGCGGCTCATGCCGAGCAGTATCTCGACGCGCGGACCGGCCACCATGCCGGCGACCAGCACCCGCGGCCCGAGCCGCGATGCGATGTCGCGCCAGGCTCCCGCGACGGCCTCGGGCGAGGCGAGCCCCAGCGCGACGCCGCCGACATCCGACTTGTGGGCGATGCCCGGCATGGCGGTCTTCAGCACCACCGGGAAACCGATGCGCGCGGCGGCGGCAACCGCCCCGGCCTCGCTGTCGGCGACTTCGCAGGGAGCCGTCGGAATCCCGAAGTCGGCGAGCAGCGCCAGCCCCTCGGCCTCGCCCAATTCTCGGCCCCGGGCGATCCTCGCGCGCCAGCGCGCCACGACCGCCGGATCGGCTGCCGGGGGAACCATCGCCGGCCGCGCCAGAAGGTCCCGGCGTGCGAAGGCGAGCCGGCACGCGGTCAGGAACGGCGGCAGGTCGTCGAGTACCGGTGTGCCCGCCCGCGTCGCGGCGACGGCCTCCGGATCGGTGCCGCTGCCCTGATGATTGGAGACGATGAACACCGGCTTGCCGGTCTCCGCATGCGCCTCGCGGGCCAGCACGATGTTCTCCGGCGTCACCCTGCCGCCGGCACCGCGATCGAGCACCAGCGCGCCGATCGCGGTGTCGGGATCGCGCATCAGCGCCTTGAAGCTCTCGAAGAAGTCGGCTGGATAGTTGCGGCCCGTGCCCCAGCGGTCGAGCGGGTTCACCGGCTCGAGCCCGTAGTCGAGCACCTCGGTCAGGCGGGCGACGGTCTCTGGCGACAGATTTGCGAACGGCACATCGTGGTCATGGGCGAGATCGGCCATCAGGCCGCGCTCGCCGCCGGAATCGTGGCTGGTGGCGAGCCCGCCCGCACCGATGTCGCGGGTGACGGGAAGCACCATCATCGCGGCTGCCAACTCGTCGACCGAGCGCACCTCGGCGACGCCGTAGCGCTCGAACAGCGCGGCATAGTCGGCATGGTCGCCGGCGATCGCGCCGGAATGGCTGAGCGCCAGCCGGGCGCTGGTCTCCGTCCGTCCGACCTTCAGCGCGACCACGGGCACGTTGCGCGCCAGAGCCTTCTCCAGCGCCCGCTCGAACCCTTCCGGATCGCGGGCGGTCTCCATGAACAGGCCGATCACCCGCGTCCACGGCTGGTCGAGGGCGAAGTCCATGTAGTCGGCGAGCGTGAGGCTCAGTTCCTGCCCCGTGGAGACGGCGAGGCCGAGGTCGATGCGTTCCTCGGAATCGACCAGCGCGGTGAATAGCGAGCCGGAATGGGTGAGCAGCACCGCCCCGCCGGCGACATGGTCCGCCCGGGTCTCGAAGCCGCAGACCCACAGGCCCTCGTGGAAATTGTAGAAGCCCATGCAGTTGCCGCCGCACAGCAGGATGCCGGCCTCGCGCGCGCGGTCGCGGATGCGGTCCTTCAGGCCGGGATCGCCCTGAAGCGCGAGCGGCGAGACGATGGTGGCGGCGCGGGCGCCGATTTGAATCGCGGCGGCGAGCCCCGCCTCGATCTGCTCGTCGCCGAGCGCGAAGACCACATGCTCCGGCCGCTCCGGCAGGTCGGCGAGCGAGGGCAGACAGGCGACGCCCTCGATCTCGGCATAGCGCGGGTTCACGCACCACAGCCCGCCGGCATAGCCGCCCGTGCGCATCTGCCGGACGAACATATTGCCGACGCTCGGCACCCGGCCGCTCGCGCCGACGATCGCCACGGATGCAGCGCGCAAGAGCGGGTCGAGACGATGGGAGCGGAGCGCGGTGTGTTTCATGGCGATCGGATGGCCTGGATCAACACCGGTACATACTGCACGTCATCCCGGCCGAGCGGCGCGAGAGCCGGGATCGGGGCGCGCATGTCAGCAGCCGCCGTGCCCTCCCGATCCCGGATAGCGGCGTTGCCGCTTCCGGGATGACGGGGAGCGTGTGTTTGACTCGCCATCACATCTCCCCCGGCGGGGTCACGGTGCGGCGGGGGTGGACGAAGAAGGGGCGGTCGACGACGCGGGCGCGCACCATCAGCTTCTGGTAGGCGAGTTCGCGCAGCGCGTAGATCTCCACCCACAGGTCGCCGGTCACGGTGTCGCCGTAGGGGCGCTCCAGCGAGGCGATGGCGATGTTGCGCTTGGCCGTCGGCGACCAGGCGCCGGCAGTGATGTGGCCCACCTCGCGCTTTCCCCGATGGTAGACCAGCGCATGATCGGCCGGAACGTTGCCGTCGATGTCGAGGCCGACCAGGCAGTGGCGCGAGGTGCCCTTCGCCTTCTCCTCGGCGAGCGCGCGCCGGCCGTTGAAGTGGCGCGGTTTGTCCAGCGCGACCAGCCAGCCGAGCCCGATCTCGAAGGGGGAGCGGCGACGGTCGGCGCGGATGGCATGCTCGGCGGTGATGAAGTCGGCATTGGCGACGATGAAGCCCGCCTCCAGCCGGGCGAGATTCAGCGCCGCATAGCCGATGGCGGTGATGCCGTAGAGGCGACCGGCCTCCATCAAGAGGTCCCACAGCGCCAGGGCATCATTCGGCGCGACGAACAGCTCATAGCCGAGATCGCCGGTGAAGCCGGTCCGGGAGACGGTCGTGTCCATGCCTGACACTTCGAATCGCCGGATGTCGAAGGGCTTCATGGTCTCGACGCCGGCGCAGCCGGCGGCCGTCAGCA
>JAEYRQ010000030.1 GCA_023435545.1 Pseudomonadota bacterium
GCCCGAATGGCTCTATTCCAAGATGGTATCGGGCTACACGCCGCAGGTGCCGGCCCTCGGCTCGCTGACAATGTCGGGCGCGGCGGTCCTGCTCATCCTTGCCTATCTCTCATGGCTGGCCCTGACCGCGCGGCGTCGCCGCATGCGGGCGTGACCGCCCTCAAGACCGCACAAGCAAACACGGAGGAACCCCATGCTGACATCCATCGCCGGAAAATCGGTCATCGTCACCGGAGCGAGCAAAGGCATCGGCAGGGGGATCGCGAGAGTCTTCGCCAATCAGGGCGCCAAGGTGCTGGTGGTGGCGCGCGACGGCGCCGCAGCCGAAAAGGTCGCCGCCGAAATCGGCAACGGGGCGAAGGGGTTCTCCGCCGACGTCGCAGACTGGGACGGCGCGCAGGCGATGGCGAAGGCGGCCGCCGATGCCTTCGGCGGCATCGACATCCTCTGCGCCAATGCCGGCGTCTATCCCCAGACCAAGCTGGAGGAGATGGACCCCTCCGAATGGGACCTGGTGATGGGGACCAACCTCAAGGGCAATTTCCTGAGCGTGAAAGCCTGCCTGCCCTGGCTGAAGAAGTCCGGCGAGGGTCGCGTTATCTTCACCTCTTCGATTACCGGACCGGTGACCGGCTTTCCCGGCTGGGCACATTACGGCGCCTCCAAGTCCGGCCAGCTCGGCTTCATGCGCACCGCCTGCATCGAACTCGCCAAATACGGCATCACGGTCAACGCAGTGCTGCCCGGTAACATCATCACCGAGGGGCTCGAGGGTCTCGGCGAGGACTACCTGAAGACCATGGCGGCCTCGATCCCGCTGAAGAAGCTCGGCCGCGTCGAGGATATCGGCAACGCCGCCCTGTTCCTCGCCTCGCGCGAGGCCGGCTACATCACCGGCCAGACCATCATCGTCGACGGCGGGCAGATCCTGCCGGAGTCTCTGGAGGCGATCGAGCAGGCGTGACGGAGTGCTTCGCTCGACGTCATCCCGGACGGCCTTGAGGCCGAGCCGGGATGACGGAGGAGAAGCCAATCGGTAAGGCGCCCGCTACCCCTCGTGCAGCCGCGCCCTGACGCGGCGGGGCGAAGCGCCTGTCCAGCGACGCATGGCGCGCGAGAACGCCGAGAGCTCCGAATAGCCGAGCAACAGGGCAATCTCGGTCAGCGGCAGGTGGCGCTGGCCGAGATACGACATCGCCAGATCCCTGCGTGTGGTCTCGACCAGTTCCTTGAACTGCAGGCCCTCGGCCGCGAGCGCCCGCTGGATCGAGGACGGGGCCACTCTCAGATCTGCAGCGACGGCCTCGATGGTCGGGTAGCCCCGCGGCAAGCGGCTGCGGACGGCGTTTCGCACCGAATCGAGCAGTTGCAGCGGCCGGCCCTCGACCTGTGACAGCTCGATCAGGCACGAGCGCATGATCGTCATCAGCGTGAGGTCGCAGCCGGGCATCGGCCGCGACAGGATGTCGGGGCGGAACACCAGCGCGTTGGTGGGCTGGGCAAAGAAGATCGGCGCGCCGAAGGCCCGCTCGTGCTCGTCGGAATCGACGGGCTCGGGGTGCTCGAAGTGCACCTCCTCCGGCGCCCAGCCCGGCCCGCAGCATTCGCGCACCACGTTGAGGAACATGCCGAGCGAGAGTTCCGCATCCTGGCGGCGCGACAGGATGTCCGGCGCCTCGATCTGGTACTCCAGCCGCACCAGACCGTCGGCACCCTCGACGAGACGCATCGCCGAGGAATCCTGATGATACCGGAACAGCCCCACCAGGCTCTCGATGCCGGCGCCGAGCGTCGGCGCAGAGATCGCGGCATAGCCCCACAAGCCGAGGTCGCGCGGCTTGAACTGGTTGCCGAACCACAGGCCGAAATTGTCTTGCCGTGTGCGGCGCGAGGCTTCTTCGAACAGGGTGCAGAAATCGGCGAGCCTGAGCTTCAGCGTGGTCGCGCCGGCCAGTTCCGGAGCGATGCCGGCATTGCCGAATATGGAGTCGATGTCGCCTCGGCAGCCCTCGATGAACTCGACGATCCCCGTCGCCGCCGCGGCGATGATACGGGGCTGAGGGCCGCCCGCGCGGTCCCGGTAGCCGTCTGTGTTCGCATCGCGGACGCCCATCGAGCCTCATTCGCCTCAGAAACGGGCACTCGGTCGTGCTGCCTGATATCTCAGCATTGCATAGGCGTCCTCTGCCGATCAAGCATCGCGCGCCGTCCCGGATCTAGCCGCCCGGCCCCGCGACCAGAACGCGCGCATCGGCCCTGGCGAGCGCCACCGCGAGCCCACCCTTTGGGGCAGCGTCGGTTACCAGGGTCGTCAGCGGGCTCCATGGCCCGTAGACGGTGAGCGACGGGCGTTCGAACTTCGAATGGTCGGCCAATACGCAGGTCGCCGATGACCGGCGCATCATCGCCCCGTAGACCGCCGCCGGCGCGATCGCGGCGTCGTTCGGTCCCTCTTCGGTCAACCCGGTGGCGCCGAGGAAGGCGCGGTTGGCGCGGAACCGGTTGAGCGCCTCGATGGTGTCGGCGCCATGGATCAGACCCTCCCGCCCGTCATACAGCCCCGGCAGCATCAGTACCTTGATCAGCGCATTCGTCGACAGCGTCATCGCGATGCTGAACGCATGGGTGATGACGGTGAGGGGCAGCGGCTCGGCCGCCAGACGGCGGGCGAAATGCAGGGTCGTCGCCCCGCCGCCGATCATCACGATGTCGTTGCGCTCGACCAGACCGACGGCGGCCTCGGCGATGCGCTCGCGCTCTTCGACCATCAGCGCCTGACGCTCGGCCAGCGCCGGCTCGTAGGTGATCGGGCTCACCGCGCCGCCATAGGTGCGGCTGATCAGGCCCTTCTCGTCCAGTTCGGCCAAGTCGCGCCGGATGGTCTCGCGTGAGACGCCGAGCCGGTCGGCGAGATCGCCGACGCGCATCGCCGGCGCGGCACGCAGTTCCGCGACGATCCTGTCCTGCCTGTCAGCCTTCGACACTGTCCGCTCCCGAACGACGGCGGCCCCAAAACTCAGCGAGGGTCACCGTACCGTCATCATCGGCTGCATCAGCCGAATTGGCAACCCGGTCAATCAAGGCCGCCGCTAGCCACATCCATACCCGCTTCTCTGCGTTGATTCCCGATAATTTTGCCCACTTTACAACATCTATATGTGGTGCTACGGTCATTATTGATCCGAAGCCAGTCGAGGATTGCCATGTTCGACTACGGCCTGTTCCGATTCGCCTCCAAGGAGGATCTGATCGAGAAGTCGATCCGCTACTGGAACCCGGACAAGACCCGGTTCTGGCAGGGTGTCGGCGTCGACCTGGTGATCGACCGGCGCGAGGGCTACTGCCTCTACGACATGAGCGGGCGGCGCCTGATCGACCTGCACCTCAACGGCGGCACCTACAATTTCGGACACAGACATCCGGAACTCGTCGAGACGCTGAAATACGCCGTCGATTATTTCGACATGGGCAACCACTGGTTCCCGTCGGTCGCCCGCGCCGCCCTGTCGGAGAAGCTGGTCGCCGGCGCCCCGGGACTCAGCTTCGCGGTGTTCGGGGCCGGCGGCGCCGAGGCGGTTGAAATCGCGCTGAAGAGCGCGCGCTACGCCACCAAGCGCCGCAAGATCGTCTCGGTTATCAAGGCTTATCACGGTCATTCCGGCCTGTCGGTTGCCACAGGCGATGACCGGTTCTCCAAGATCTTCCTCGCCGACAATCCCGACGAGTTCCTCCGCGTGCCGTTCAACGACGTCGAGGCGCTGGCGCGTACACTTGCCGGCAACGACGTCGCGGCATTGATCATGGAGACGATCCCGGCGACCTACGGCTTCCCGATGCCCAACGAGGGCTATCTCGCCGCCTGCCGCGATCTCTGCTCCCGGCACGGAACCATCTACATCGCCGACGAGGTCCAGACCGGCCTCCGGCGCACCGGCGAGCTCTGGGGCTGGCAGACCTACGGCATCCAGCCCGACATCTTCGTCACCGCCAAGGGTCTCGGCGGCGGACTCTATCCGATCTCGGCAGCGGTGGTGAACGAGCGGACCGGCGGCTGGCTCAACGAGGACGGCGCGGCCCACATCTCCACCTCCGGCGGCGCCGAGCTCGGTTGCATCCTCGCCCACAAGGTGCTGGAGATGCTGGAGCGGCCGGAGGTGATCGCCAACGTCCACGCCGTCACCGAGTTCTTCCGGGACGGCATGGCGCGGATGATGCGCCGGCACGCCGACATCTTCGTCGGCGTCCGCCAGAAGGGCGTCGTGCTCGGCCTCGAGTTCGACCATCCCGAGGGCGCGGTGTTCGTCTCCCGCGCACTCTACGAGCACGGCGTCTGGGCGATCTTCTCCTCGCTGGACAAGCGTGTGCTGCAGTTCAAGCCTGGTGTGCTGCTGTCGCAGGAGATGTGCCTGGAGATCCTCGACCGGTTCGACGCGGCCATGCCCAGGGCGCGCGAACTGATGCACGCCGCCAAGAAAGCAGCCTGAGGACCGGCAGATGAGCGCCATCGAAGATCGCCCCCGTATGCAGGTGCCCGACGCCGCGCTGGAGCGCGGCCGGCTGATGCTGGAGCGGGCCCGCTGGGCCGCCGCGAAGCTCGCGAAGATGGACCGCCCCGCGATCATGGCCGCCGTAGATGCGGCAGCCGCCGCCGGCCATGCCCGAGCCCGCGAGTTCGCCGAACGCGCGGTCGCCGAGACCGGCTATGGCGTCGTCGCCCACAAGGTCATCAAGAACGAGGCCTGCTCGAAGGGCATCGTCGATCTCTACCGGAACCAGGATTTCGTCTCGCCGCGCATCGACGCGGCCCGCAAGATGGTCGAGCTGCCGCGCCCGGCCGGCGTGATCTTCGCGCTGGTGCCGGTGACCAATCCGGTGGCGACGGTGTTCTTCAAGAGCCTGCTCGGCCTGATGACCCGCAATGCCGTCATCGTCAGCCCGCATCCGGGCGCCAAGGGGGTCTGCGCCGACGCCGCGAAGGCGCTCGCCGCCGCCGCGACCGCCGCCGGCGCCCCGGACGGCGCCATCCAGGTGATCGAGGAGCCGACGATCCCGCTGATCGAGGCGCTGATGTCGGACGACCGGGTCGACCTGATCGTCGCGACCGGCGGCCCGGCCGTGGTCAAGGCCGCCTATCGCTCCGGCAACCCGGCGCTCGGCGTCGGACCCGGCAATGCTCCCGTGCTGGTCGACGACACCGCCGACATCGCTCTCGCGGCGAAGCGGATCGTCGAGTCGAAATCCTTCGACAATTCGATCCTCTGCACCAACGAATCAACGGTCCTCGCCTATGAGGGCATCGCCGAGCGGCTGCTCTCCGACCTGAAGAAGGCGGGCGCCCACATCTGCACGGCGGAGGAAGCCGCCAAGGTCCGCGCGCTGCTGTTCCACGAGGACGGCTTCAACACCGCTGTCATCGGCAAGGATGCCTCGTGGATCGCCGAGAAGGCAGGCTTCCGGGCGCCGGGCGCGAGGATCCTGGTGACGCCGGTCAGCCTGGTGCAGCCGGAGGAGAAGCTCGTCCGCGAGAAGCTCTGCCCGGTGCTGGCGTTTGCCCGCGTCGGTGGCCTCGATCAGGGGATCGCATCGGCCCGCTCGATGATGCGGCGTTCCGGGCGCGGCCATTCCGCTGTCGTGCACTCCACCGACGAGGCGACGATCATGGCATTCGCCGCAGCCGTGCCGGCGCTCAGGGTCGCCGTCAATGTCGGCTGCTCGCTCGGCGCGTCGGGCTTCGAGACCCATCTCGGCCCGTCGATGACCATCGGCACCGGCTTCGTCGGCGGCTCCTCGATCGGCGACAACCTGACGCCGGACCATTTCGTGCAGGTCTCGCGGATCGCCTACAACAAGGCGGATGCCGTGCCGTTCGGTTGCTTCGAGGGGCTCGACCCGCTGCGGCTGGACGAGGCGCCGCCAGCTTCCCCCCGGCTCACAGCCATCGCCGGCGGCCAGATCCCGGCCGACGCGCTGCGCGCCGAGTTGCGCAGGCTGATCCTCGAGGAGCTCAACGCGGTCCTGGCCGCGTGAGAGGCTGATCACCGATGGCGACCCTGCGCTCCTTCATCTTCATCGACCAGCTGCAGCCGCAGACCATGTGCTACCTCGGCACCTGGATCCGCGGCTCGCTGCCGCGCACCAACATGGCCGCGCAGATCATCGAGGTGGCGCCGGGTCTCGACATCGAGCCGCTGACCGACACCGCGCTGAAGGAGGCCGAGGTGCGCGGCGGCATCCTCGTCGTCGAGCGCCAGTTTGGTTATCTGGAGTTCCATTCCCGCTCGACCTCCGCCGTGAAGGCCGCCGCCCAGGCGGTGCTGCGGGCGCTGAAGGTGAGCGAGGGTGACGCGATGCGCCCGAAGATCCTGGCTTCCAAGATCGTCACCCGCATCGACCCGATGCACGCCTTCCTGATCAACCGGAACAAGGGCGGCTCGATGATCCTCGGCGGCGAGACGCTGTTCGTGCTGGAGACCGAGCCCGCCGCCTACGCCATCCTCGCCGCCAACGAGGCCGAGAAGGCCGCCAACATCAAGATCGTCGACTACCGGATGATCGGCGCTACAGGGCGGGTCTACTTGTCCGGCTCCGAGGCCGAGGTCAGGGCCGCGGCGACCGCCGCCGAGACCGCGCTGGAGATGGTGGCATGAGCGAGAGCGACCTGCGCGCCATGGTCCGCGAGGTCCTGGGCGAACTGCTCAGGGCCCGAAAGCCGGCGCTGACCTCGGCAACGCCCGCCACTGGAACGGCTCCGGTGGTCGAGCCGGTGCAGATCGCGACCGATGCCGATCTCTCAGCCTTCGTCGCCCGGCTGATCGCCCGGCTCGACGATCCGGCAACTGGTGCTGCCTTGCGCGCCGGGCGGCACGGCTTCACGCTGGCGAAGCCGGCCGCGGCCCCGTCGGCGCCAACCCTGCCCGCGCCGGCGAACGGTGCGAGTGTGGTGCTGACCGGCACGATCACCGAGGCGCGGATCGCCAGGCTCGACGCGGGAACCCGCATCACGCTCGGACCCGGCGCCGTCATGACCCCGCTGGCGCGCGACAAGGCCCGCGCCAGGGGGCTCGTCATTGAGAGGAAACGCTGATGCTGCGCGCAACCGTCACCGGCCGCATCTGGTCGACGAAGCGGCTCAAGGAAGTTCCTGCGGGATCGATCCTCGAGGTCCTCGTCGACGAAAGCTCGACCCGCCTGCTCGCCTTCGATCCGCTGGGCTGCGGCGAGGGCGAGAACGTCATCGTCGCCACCGGCTCGGTCGCCGCCGCCTGGTTCCCGGGCGAGGCGCCGCCGATCGATGCACTGATCATCGGCTCCATCGACGAAACCGCACCGGCCCGGAAGGGCAAGTAACCCCGTTCTACCGGACATCAGGGAGAGAACCGTCATGTCCAGCAATGCCATCGGAATGATCGAGACCAAGGGCTATGTCGCCGCGCTCGCTGCCGCAGACGCCATGGTGAAGGCCGCCAACGTCACCATCATCGGCCGCGAGGAAGTCGGCGACGGTCTCGTCGCGGTTGTCATCAACGGCGATGTCGGCGCGGTCAAGGCGGCGACCGAGGCCGGCGCCGAGGTGGCGAGCCAGGTCGGCACGCTGGTCTCCGTGCATGTCATCCCGCGCCCGCACGCCGACGTTTCCAAGCACTTCACCGCCGGCAGCGGTTCGAAGTAGCGGTCGCATCATGGCCCGGTCCGTGCGAAAAGCGCCCACGGTGGCCAATCCGGCCGCCGTGCCGGCGGCGAAGGGAGACCTGCGCGTCTATCTGATGGTCGAGGACCTTCAGCCGCAGTTCGCCGCCTACATGGGCTCGCCGACGCGCGCCCGTGGCTATCCGCCGCTGGCCGGCCAACACGCCCTGATCATCGAGGTCGCCCCCGGCCTGATGATCGAGCGGGTGACGGACATCGCGCTGAAGTCCGACCCAGACCTCGAGCCCGGCATCCTGTTCGTCGAGCGCCAGTTCGGCATCCTTGAGATCCATGGCGACGACAAGGCGGCGCTGGAGCGCGCCGGCGGCGAGGTCCTGAAGGGGATCGGCCTCACCGAGGGCGACCAGCTTCGCCCGCGCATCCTCTATACCGACGTGATCGAGGACATCGCCGACCAGCACGCGGTGATCATCAACCGCACCCGCCAGGCCTCGATGGTGATGCCGGGCGAGACGCTGCTCATCTGCGAGATGGTGCCGGCGCTCTATGCCGCCATCGCCGCCAACGAGGCGGAGCGGCTGGCGCCCGGTCTCACGCTCGTCGACGTTCAGATGATCGGCGCTGCCGGTCGCATCTACCTGTCGGGCCCGACGGCCGACGTCGCCAAGGCACGCGCGGGGATCGAGGCCGTGCTGTCTTCGATCGGCGGCCGTGACGCCTGAGCAGGCGGTCGCCTGATCAGGCCGTCGCCTGCAAAGCCTGTCAATTGCCGCTCCGCTGAGGTCAAGTCGTCGAGGGTGCCGGTTGCTAGCCTCATCGGGATCGACTACGGCAGGTCGTCATGACTGAGGTCCATCCTGATATCGAAGGCTTCGACAGCCTTCCGCACGAGCGTCAGCTCCACTATCTGGCCGAGCTCGCGCGCTCGGCGGTCGCGAGCTATGCGATCCCCGCCGGCGTTTCGGTGGCGCTGGTCAACCTCTCCGAGAACGCCACCTACAGGGTCGAGGATCCCGCGACCGGCCGCCGCTGGGCGCTGAGGGTCCACCGCGACGGCTACCATTCCGACGCCGCGATCGCCTCCGAGCTCGCCTGGCTGATCGATCTGCGCAAATCCGGGGTCGTCACAACCCCGGTTCCGGTTCCCGGCCACGACGGCGAGCTGATCCAGAAGGTCGGACATCCGGCCATGCCGCGGCCGCGCAACGTCGTGCTGTTTGACTGGGAGTCGGGTTCCGAGCCCGGTGTCGACGAGGACCTGCGCAAGCCTTTCGAGGTGCTGGGCGAGGTCACTGCCCGCATGCACCGCCACGTCCACACGTGGCAACGGCCGGCCTGGTTCGAACGGCTCACCTGGGACTTCGAGACCAGCCTCGGCGAGCGCCCGCACTGGGGTCGCTGGCGCGACGGCATGGGGATGGATGCGAAGAAGCTCGACATCTTCGCCCACACCGTCGAGCTGATCGGCCACCGCCTCTCAGCCTTCGGCAAGTCGGAGGAGCGCTTCGGCCTGATCCACTGCGACCTGCGGCTCGCCAACCTCCTGGTCGACGGCCCCGAGGTGAAGGTCATCGACTTCGACGACTGCGGCTTCTCCTGGCTGATGTATGACGCGGCGACCCCGGTTTCGTTCTACGAGCACCTGCCCGAGGTCCCCGACCTCGTGCGCCACTGGCTCGACGGCTACCGCCGGGTGATCGACCTGCCGCAGGCCGACGAGGACGAGATCGGCACCTTCATCATGCTGCGCCGCCTGCTGCTGGTCGCCTGGATCGGCAGCCACTCTGAGACCGACCTCGCCCAGTCGATGGGCGTGGAATACACCGAGGGGACGGTGCCGCTCTGCAGGACCTACCTGAAGGACTTCGGCTAGGTCGCCTGCTGCCGGGCCGCCACCCTCGGCGCCATCACGCACAGTAGCTCGAACATGATCGAGACGCCGAGCCAGGCGGTGGCGCCGCTCGGATCGAAGGGCGGCGAGACCTCGACAAGATCGGCGCCGACTATCTCCACGCCCTCCAGTTCGCGGACAATGGCGAGCGCCTCGAACGAGTTCGGCCCTCCGACCTCCGGCGTTCCCGTCCCCGGCGCGAAGGCCGGATCGACGAAGTCGATGTCGTAGGAGACGTAGGTCGGCCCAGCGCCGGCGATCTCGCGCGCTTCCGCCATGACATCGGCGAGGCCGCGCTTGAAATACTCCTCGATCGCGATCACCCGGATGCCGACCGACTTGGCGAAATCGCGGTCCTCGGTGTCGTAGGCGGTGCCGCGGATGCCGATCATCACCACGCGCTTCGGATCGAGCAGCCCCTCTTCCACCGCCCGGCGGAACGGCGTGCCGTGGGTGTACATGCACCCGTCGAAATAGCTGTGGAACAGGTCGGTGTGGCTGTCGAAGTGGATCATGCCGAGCGGCCGGTCGGCGGCGAGACCGCGCAGGATCGGCAGCGTGCACAGATGATCCCCGCCCGCCGTCAGCGGCACGATGCCGGCCTCCCTGACGCGCCTGTAGTAGCGGGTGAACCGCTCCAGGCTGTCGCCGACATCGGCCGGGTTCGGCCCGACATCGCCGAGATCGGCGCAGTTGACCATGTCGAATGGCCTGACTCCGGTCGCCCCGTTTCCGGCGCGGATCATGGTGGAAAGATCGCGCAGCTGGCGCGGCCCGTGGCGCGGCCCCGGCCGGTTGGTGGTGCCGCCGTCCCACGGCGCGCCGATGATCCCGATGGCGACCTCGGAGATGCGCGGATCGTCCAGCGGCACATGCGGCAGCCGCATGAAGGTCGGCACACCGGCGAAGCGCGGCAGATCGAATCCCGACACCGGCCGATAGAATGGATCGCTCAACGCTTGCCTCCGGATGATGCTGGAATCACCGGAGCGAGGCGTAGCATTCCGCCGCGCGGGGCGGAAGGGTGGGATTCAAGCCACCGCTCCGCGTCATCCCGGACGACGCGACAGCGGCGATCCGGGATCGGGAGGGTACCTCGGCGGCGTGGATGCGCCCCGATCCTGGCTCTACGCTTCACTCCGGCCGGGATGACGCAAAGGGAATGAACCGGACGACGGACGTGAATTGGGCGTGTCCGGTATCCCCTCTACCCCCCGAATTCCTTCGCGATCTCGCGCAGGCGGAACTTCTGGATCTTGCCGCTGGGGGTGCGGGGGAGTTCGCTGACCACCTCCAGCCGCTCCGGCAGGTACTGCCGGGCGCATTTCTGCTCGGTGAGGAAGGCGACCATCTCGTCCTTGGTGAGGCTCGCGCTCTCGCGCAACGTGACGAAGGCGACCGCCCGTTCGCCGAGGCGGGCGTCGGGATAGCCGACGATCGCCACCGCGCTGATCGCCGGGTGCTTGAACAGGATCCCCTCGATCTCGACGACGGGGATGTTCTCGCCGCCGCGGATGACCACGTCCTTGGTGCGGCCGGAGATGCGGATGTAGCCGTCCTCGCTCATCCGGGCGAGATCGCCGGTCTGGAACCAGCCCTCGGCGTCGGTGGCGTTCCATTCGGGGCGCTTGTGGTAGCCTGCGAACTGCGAACAGCCGCGCACCATCAGGTCTCCCTCCTCGCCCGCCGGCACGGCGTTGCCCTCGCGGTCGACCACCTTCACCTCCATGCCGGGCAGGCAGCAGCCGTCGGTGTTGAAGGCCTTGTCCTCCGGATCGTCGATGCGGGTCACCGTCACCGCGCCGTTCTCGGTCATGCCCCAGGCCGAGACGATGGCCGAGCCCAGCGTGTCGCGCGCCTTCGCCACCAGCGGCCGGGGGATGGGCGCGCCGGCCGACAGGAATACCTCGAGGCTCGGCACCGGCTCGCCCTCGCTCGCCACAGTCTCGGTCAGGTCGGCCAGGAACGGCGTCGAGGCCATGGTGAAGGTGACACCCTCCTCGCGGATCGTCGCCGCCGCCTGCGCCGGGTGCCAGATGTCCTGCAGGACGGCGCGCGCCTTCAGCATCACCGGCATCATCAGCCCGTACATGAAGCCGGTCTGGTGGGCCATCGGCGAGGCCATCAGCACCACGTCGTCGGCGCCGAGCCGCATCCGTTCGGCATAAGGATGCAGGTTGGAGATCAGCGTGTTGGAGGTGTGCATCACCCCCTTCGGCTCGCCGGTGGTGCCGGAGGTGTACATCACCTGCTTCACCTCGTCCGGCTTGATCCTGAGCGACGGATCGAGGCTCCCGCCAGCATCCTTCAGGAGCAGCGCGTCGAATCCGTCCGGGCCGTCATCGCCAATAACGATGACCCGCTCGAGCTTCGGCAGCCTGTCGCGGATGCCCGCGACCATCGCCGGATAGTCGAAATCGCGGAAGCGGCGGGGAAGCACGAGGATCTTCGTTTCCGCCTGCGCCAGCATGAAGGAGAGCTCGCGCTCCCGGAAGATCGGCATCAGCGGATTGACCACCGCCCCGATCCGGGCGGCGGCCATGTAGAGCGCCGAGAACTGCCACCAGTTGGGCAATTGCCAGGAGATCACCTCGCCGCGCCCAAGACCCAGCGCCTTCAGGTTCAACGCCATCCGCTCGACCCTGTCGCCGAGGTCGCGGTAGGTCAGCCGGGTACGCTCGCCGGTCATGCTGTTGACGTCGACGATCGCCTCCTTGTCAGGGACCTCCGCGAGGCATCGGTCGAGGAAATCGTTGATGGTCTCATCGGTCCAGTGACCACCGGCGACCATCGCCGCGCGGCGCGGCGGGACGAGTACGGGATCGAACGTCATGGCTTTCCTCCCAGGCTATGGCCGCCCCGTCGCAAGCGGGTTGCGCAGCGCGGCGATTATGTCAATGTATTGTCTTTTCTCGACGGCAGCACGATGACCGAGCCAGGCCCGATCCGCGATAGCGACGATCCGCCGCCAACAGCGGGAGGCGGCTCGCCGGCCTCGCGCGATCAGGCCCTCGCCGAACTCGGCAACCGCATCTTCTTCCGCCTCTACCAGGCGGCGAACATGATGCATAAGACCGGCACCCGGGCGCTCGAATCGAAGGGCGTCACCACCCAGCAGTGGGCGGTGATCGGCGCGCTGTCGCGCCCGCAGGCGCACGAGGGCATGAGCGTCGGCGAGCTCGCGCGCTTCCTCATGGTCAGCCGGCAGAACCTCACCGTCGTCGTCGCCCGGCTGGAGAAGCAGGGCTACCTCACCCGCGTGCGCGACGCCGCCGACGGGCGCAGCCGGCGCCTGCGGCTGACGCCTGACGGCCAGGCGCTGTGGCAGGGGATCGTGCCGCTGATCTTCGACTACTACGAGCAGGCGCTCGACGAGTTCGGCGTCGGCGAGCGGGCCGGATTCCTGGTCCAGCTCGAGAGGCTGATCGCCAACATGAAGCGGCTGTGAGCGCATCCCGCTACACCTTCACCCCGCCGCCCGGCGGATCATGTCGCGGGCGATGACGATCTGCTGGATCTGGGTCGTTCCCTCGTAGATCCGGTAGAGCCTGACGTCGCGGTAGAGCCGCTCTACCGCGTAGTCGGCGATGTAGCCGTTGCCACCGTGGATCTGCACCGCCCGGTCGGCGACGCGGCCGACCATCTCGGAGGCGTACATCTTGCAGCAGGAGGCGAGCGCGCCGATGTCCTCGCCGGCGTCACGGCGTCGCGCGGCATCGAGCACCATGCACCGGGCCGCATAGGCTTCGGTGCGGGAATCCGCCAGCATCGCCTGCACCAGCTGGAATTCGGCGATCGGCTGGCCGAACTGGCGCCGGTTCATCGCGTAGGCGAGGCTCTCATCGATCAGCCGCTCGGCGAGCCCGGCGCATGCTGCCGCGATAGTGAGGCGTCCACGGTCGAGCACCTTCATCGCGGTGACGAAGCCGCGACCCTCCACCCCACCGACCAGGTTCTCCGCGGGCACCCGGCAGTCCTGGAAGATCACGTCGCAGACATGGGCGCCCTGCTGGCCCATCTTGGTCTCGGGCTTGCCGAGCGAAAGGCCCGGCGTGCCCGCCTCGACCAGGAAGGCACTGACGCCGCGCGCGCCGGGCTCGGCCGGATCGGTACGGGCCATCACCGTAAACAGCCCGGCCTCAGGGGCGTTGGTGATGAAGCGCTTGGTGCCGTTCAGCACGTAGTGGTCGCCATCGCGCCGGGCCGAGGTCTTCAGCGCCGCGGCATCCGAGCCGGTCTCGGGCTCGGTGAGCGCGAAGGAGCCGATGACCTCGCCCGACGCCAGCAACGGCAGGAAGCGGCGCTTCTGGTCCTCGGTGCCGTCCATCACCAGCCCCTGCGAGCCGATTCCGACATTGGTGGCGAATACGGAGCGGAAGGCGGGGGCTGCGCGGCCGATCTCGAGCATCACCCGGACCTCGTCCTCGACTCCCAGGCCAAGCCCACCATGGGCCTCAGGGATCGATAGCGAGAACAAACCGAGGTCTCGCATCTGCGCGACGATGTCAGCGGGCACCCGGTCCTCGCGCGCGACCGCCTCCTCAGCCGGGATCAGGCGCTCGTCGACGAAGCGGCGTACGGTCGCCAGGAACTGCTCCAGCGTGTCCCGGTCGAGCGCCATGACCATCTCCCTAAATGTCAATATGTTTACATATAGTCCTGCCACAACCTGCTGCTGCCGGCAAGCTGGGGATCATCGCGACAGCACCTTCCAGACGCCATTGGCCGTCGCAACCAGCCGGTCTCCGACGAGCATCCGGCCACTCATGAACAGGATCGAGCGGGTCTGCCGCTCGATCCGCGGGAGCCCTTCGACGAACTCGCCCTCGATGACCGCGTCGATGAAATGCGTGTCGAGCTGGATCGTCGCCAGCCGCTTGCCGGGCGAGGCATCGAGCGCGAGGCTCCCCAGCACCTGGTCGGCGAAGGTGACCATCATACCCCCGTGCACGACGCCGCGGCGGTTCAGGTGTTCGGGCCTCACCCGGAAACCGATCCGCATCGCCGCGCCGCTGCCGCGCTGCCAGAAGGGTCCGACCACGTCGCAGAACCCCGGTTCGTCGTCGCGGACGACCCAGCCGGGTGCCGGCGGCACGAGGGCGGTGGCGGGCGCGTCTGCAG
>JAEYRQ010000216.1 GCA_023435545.1 Pseudomonadota bacterium
GTTCCCGAGCGCGCCGATCACGGCCTCATGGGTGCCTGAGGGCGCGGCGGTTCCGGTCGGCGCCACGGCATGGACCGGCGACACGCTTGAGCCGCGTCGTGTCGCCGCGATGGCGGTTGCCACGGAAGAGACACTTCGCGCTGCCGCTGGTGGCGATCCGTCCGCCGAACAGGGGATCAGGAACGACCTCGTGACGGCGATAGCGCACGGCGCCGACTTGGCTCTGCTCGATCCCACGAACGCGGGTGACGACGCCACTCCGGCGGCAGTCACCAACGGCGCCACGGCGATCAGCGCGGGCGGCGATCCCGTCGCTGACATCCGCGAACTGGTCGAGGCATTCGCGGGTGATCTGACCACGTCCGCGCTGGTTATGCGTCCCGAAGTGGCAGCGTCGATTGCCGGGCCGGCCTTCCCGCGTGTCGGGGTTAACGGCGGCGAGGTTCTGGGCTTGCCCGTCCTGACGAGCCGCAAGGCGCCCGCCGCTTCGATCATCCTGATCGACGGCGCCTCGATCGCGACCGGCAACGGAACCGACGCCGGCCTCTCGATTTCCACGAAGGCAGCCATCCAAATGGATGATGACCCGGATATGACCGGCGACTCACCCACGGGCACGTCCGTTGTCAGCTTGTGGCAGACCAACTCGGTCGGCCTGCTCGCCGACATTACCACCGGCTGGAAGCGCGTGCGGGCAGATGCCGTCGTGATGATTACAGGCGCCACATATGCGCCGGTCGTGACCTAGGACGCGCTAATGACCAACAAGACCATGAAGCCGGCCGCGAAAGCCTCGGAACTTCCGCTCGTGAAGGCGCGGCTGGCTGAGGTCGAGGTCCGCATTGGTGAGACGCGGGAAGTCTGCCGCGCCTCGCAGGGCCGGGATGATCGCTGGATCGCAGCGGAAAAGGTTCTGCGGCAGCTTGAAGCTGAGCGCATCAACCTTATGGAGCGCGAAATGCAGATCCAGGCGGGCCTGTCCGAAACCGCCGTGAAGGCACCTGTGCAGCGCAAGAAGGCGCGGGAGTGGCCGCACAAGGGGCTGACCCGCCCCGAATATCCACATGGCGCCCGACAGGCCGGAGACACCGAACGCATTGAACGCGCGTTCGATCAGTGGATGGAGTACGGCGCCGATGCCGCCATGTTGTCCGGCAAGGAACTCGGCAAGAAATGGGGTATTGGCCCCGATGATCCGGCCACGGCTGAACTGGTGTTGGTGATCAAGGGGCAGCTCAACGCGCTCGGCAGTTGGCTCGGGCATCGTGTGAAGGAAATAGAGGACAGGCTCGATCGTCTGTCGCCACTGGAGCGGCGCAAGGATGACTGACGCCACACCTAAAGCTCCGGCCGACTTGTTTGCCGAGTGGACCGAGGGGATGACCGAGGAAGATCTCAGGCGTCCAATTTCGGTTCAGCACGCCTACGAACTCGCCGTTGATGTTGCGGAAGTTCTCGCCGAGGCGACCCGCGACCTGCAAGCCCGCATCGCGCCTATCGAGGCCGCGGCGAAGGTGTTCGAGGGCGATGCGGCGCCGCGCTGGTCCGGCATATGGAATCAGAGCCGGGGATACAGGGTCGGCGATCTTGTTGCGCGGAACCAGGGCTTGTTCATCGCGAAAGCCAATGTCGCGCCGGGTGAACAACCCGCGCAATCGGATTCGTGGCAGCTAATCATGCGAGGACCGAAGTGACAAACGACAACAATCCCAGGTTTACCGACAATCAAGTTGCCTGGGTCCGAGCGAAAGGCATCGCGGCGCTCACCGAATTCTTGGGGCGCAAGCCCAACCCGGCCGAGGTGATGGTGCTGGACGCGAAGCTCCATGCCGCGATCGGGCACATGGTGGTGGTTACGCCGGTCCCGCCGCTGTCACGTTATGACAGCTAAGGGGGGGTGGCCCGGTCCCGGTGACGATCCGATGATCAGCCGGGGGCGATCAAAAAAACGCGCAAGTGCAAATTAAAGTCCTGGAGTGACCAATATGGCTAAATCAGTCCCGCAAGAAGTTTCCGACGCCGTCCACGACGCAATCGGCCGCGCGGTGGCCGACATTCGCGCGCTGGGCTTCGAAGGGGCCGCACCGTGGCGGGCGCTTGTTGGTGTGGGGCTGATTGCCCTGCGCGAAGAACAGTGCCCCTACCACGGCCGCGAGGACATGGAGCACGCGCAGCGCGAGATTGACCGACACCTTGCGCTGATTGCCAAGGCGCCCGGCAGCCTGCAATGAGCCACGCTGACGCGTATCGCCGCGACGATCCCGACCGCCGATTCCTCCAATCGAGGATATGGCGAGAGAAGATCAGACCGCGCCAGCTTGCGCGCCAGCCATTGTGCGAACATTGCGCCGTGCTCGGCATTGTCCGGCAGGCGGATCACGTCGACCACATCAAGCGTCCGTTCGGCGAGCGGAAGCTCCAGACCGATCCCGACAATTTCCAATCGCTATGCCGGCCATGCCACGGCAGAAAGTCAGCATGGGAAAGGTCCGGCTCGACGAAGCCGCTTGTGCTTGGGCGCACGGCGGACGGCTGGGACACGATTACCGCGCCGGGGGGGGAGGGTCAAAACCCAGGAAGGCGCGGATGATCAGCCGATGGCGAACCGCAAAGTAGCTAAAGCGGAAGAATTTCAATTTCCGTGAAAGGATTTGAGTTATGTCAAACTCAGTGATTGGCGCACTTCGGGTCGACCTCGGCTTGAACTCGGCGCAGTTCAGCACCGGCATGAAGAAAGCCCAGTCGGACCTTGCACGGGTCGGTGCGCAGATGGCCAAGGTCGCCGCGGTGATGGCGGCCGGGATGACCGCCGCGCTGGCCGGTGTCGGTTTCGCGGTCAATCGAAGCATCGGCGACATGGACGCGATGTCCAAGGCCGCGCAGCGGTTCGGTGTGCCCGTCGAGGAACTGTCGGCATTGCGCCATGCCGCTGATCTGTCCGGGGTATCCCTCGATAGCCTCGGCGCCTCGCTGGGGAAGCTTTCGCGCAACATGGCCGACGCTGCGGCCGGTGCGACGAATGAGGCCAGCAAGGCGTTCGCCTCGTTGGGCATCTCGGTAAAGAACACGGACGGCACCCTGAAGGCATCTACCGAGGTACTGACCGACCTCGCCGACCGCTTTTCCAAGATGCCGGACGGTGCACAGAAGACCGCACTGGCGATGCAGGTTCTCGGCCGGTCCGGGGCGTCCCTCATTCCGATGCTTAACGCCGGGCGCGACGGTCTGTACGAAATGATGGCGGAAGCCGAGGCGCTTGGGCTGGTCATGGATACCAGGACAGCCCGCGCTGCCGAGCGGTTCAACGACAATCTCACACGGCTGGGCAAGGTCAAGGACGGGATCATTCAGAAGCTGACGGCGCACATGCTGCCGACGCTGGAAGGTCTCTCGCAGCGGCTTATCGACGCCGTGAAGTCCGGCAACCTCGTCGAGAACATGGCCGCCGGCCTCACGCGGACGTTCGATGTCCTGCAACGGGCCGTGATGTTCACTTACGACAATTTCGGCATCCTGATCCGCGTGGGGGCGGCGCTGCTGGCACTCAAGGCTGCGGCATGGGCCGTGGCGGCCGGCAAGGCGTTCGTCGCGCTGGCGAGCGCGCTCCGGATCGCCACAATCGCCAAAGCCGCCTTTAGCGCGGTCGTGTCGCTCGGCAGGGCGGGGCTAATCGGGCTGGCCGGCGCGGCTGTTCTTGCGGCAACCGAGTTTACCGGAATCACCAGCGTTTTCGAGGGCGTCGGGAACGCCATACGAGGACTGACGGAAGCCGTCGGCTCCCGGCTTGAAGGCGCGCTCGCTGCGATCGGCTTGGACACGCGCGCCTTAACGATGGAACTGGACGGGCTGTCGGTCGAGATCGACGGCGGAACGACGCCATCTCTTGCCGCGCTCGCCGCTGCAATGGGCAGTTCAGGGTCGAAGGCCAAGGAACTCGGCGAGACGATCCGGTCTGATGTTATCCCCACCATCGAAACGGTTCCGCCGATCATGCAGTCGGTGGGGCAGACAATCGAGGGCGCGTTCTCGTCTGCCTTTGACCGGCTGATGGAAGGCACGTT
>JAEYRQ010000068.1 GCA_023435545.1 Pseudomonadota bacterium
GCGCCCGTCGGCGAAGCCGAGCCGCGCCGGCACGCCGATCGCCCGCGCACAGGCTGCCAGCAGGATCGCCTTGTTGATGCAGTAGCCGGCACCCTGTTCCAGGCAGGTGGTGGCGCGGAAGTTCGCCGGGTCGAGCCGGATCGAGTAGGGATCGTAGCGAAAGCCGTCGCGCACGGCGTAGTAGAGGCGGATCGCCCGCTCCCCGCGCGTGCCCGTGCCGGACTGCGCCGCGACGAAATCGAGCACCGCCGGGTGGTCGCTCTGGATGTACCAGGTCGGGGCAAGCGCCTGGTCGAAGTCTTCGGTCGATGGCATCCGGCGGCTCTCGGTGCTGTTTTCCTGCGAGGTATCGCACCATATAGGCGGCGCCGGGGGAGGCAATCGTCAAAACCGAGGGCACGCCGTCCGCCCGCCACAATCGGCCAGCTTGGTCATCTTTCTTTAGGAATCTGCCGTAGGCTCGTTAACCTCAACCGTCCGTTAACGCCGGAGGACTGCCGTGCGACGCGCCTTCCTGAGCTTCGGCGCCTTCGTGGCGATCGTTGCAATCGCCGCCCTGATGGTGCCGGTCTTCATCTCCGCGGAGGATGTGAAGACGAAGATCCTCGCGCAGGTCGAGAGTGCCACCGGATACCGCGTCCGCATCGACGGGCCGGTGTCGATCTCGATGCTGCCGTTCCTGGACCTGGTCGCCGAACAGGTGGAAGTGTCACGGCCGACCGACGGCGGTCTCGACGAGGTCGCCGGCGCCGAGAAGCTGCGGTTCGGCCTGTCGTTCTCTGGCCTGTTGTCCGGCAACATCCGCATGACCGAGATCACCCTGGTGAAACCGGTGATCACGGTGCCGCAGACATCCGGCGGCGAAGCTTCGGGACCGGCCGGAGAACCGGGTGCGCCGGCGTCCGCCGCCCTCAGGGGCCTCAGCCTCGACAGGCTGCGGATCGAGAACGGAACGGTGGTCATACCGGGCGCGGCCGGAAAGCCGGCGACGCGCATCGACAATCTCGACCTTACCGCATCCCTGTCCTCCTTCGACGGCCCACTGACTTTCTCCGCCAAGGCGCGCGTGGACGGCGCGAACTATGCCGCCGAGGGTGAGATCGACGCTCTGGGTCCCCTGCTCGACGGCGAGCCAACAGCGCTCACGATCAACGCCGAGGCACCGGCGGTTCTGACCAAGGCGGTGGAGATCTCCGGGGCGGCACGCTATCGCGGCGACAGCTTCGCGCTCGACCAGTTCACCGCGAAATCCGGCGCCACCGCCGTCGAGGGCACCCTGCGGGCCGACCTGTCGGGCGACACGCCGGTGATCCGCCTGTCGCTTTCCGGCGACAGCCTCGACATCGACTCGCTCCTGGCGAAGTCCGAGCCGAAGCCGCTCGCGCCCGGCCTTCCCGCCCCATCGGCCGCGGCAAAGCCGATCGATTTCACACCGCTGTCGAGCGTCGTCGCCGATGTCGATCTTTCGGTCTCGAAGCTCGTCGTCGCCGGCAACGTGATCCAGCCGCTGGTCGGAGCCGTCCGGATCGGCGGCGGCAAGCTCGAGGCGGTCGCCGACATCATCGGCGTCGCCGGCGCCTCCGGCGCGGGAACGCTCTCGATCGACGCCTCGCGGCCCGATCCCTATGTGAGCGGCAAGGTGCGCATCTCCGGCATCGACGTCGCCGCAATGAACAGGATGGCCGGCGCCAGCGCTCCGGTCACCGGCAGTGCTGGCGCCGATCTCGTCTTCGCCACCGCCGGGCGCAGCCCCGCCGAATGGCAGACCCGCTTCAACGCCTCCGGAACCGTCACGCTGGCCGACGGGACCGTCACCGGCCTCGGCGCGGCCGCCCTGACCGGCGATGCGCGCGCCGACCGGATCGAGGCGATCAACATCGCCGCGACGATCACCGAAATGACCAAGCCGGTCTCGGTCGCCGGCAGCGCCCGCTGGAACGGAGAGACCTTCGATCTGTCGGCGACCACCGACATGCGCGGGCTGATTTCCGGCTCGACCGCCTCGCTTACCGCCCGCGCCGCCTCGCAGCGCGTTACCGGCGGCTTCGACGGCACCGTCAGCAGGAATGGTGTGGGCAGCGGCAAGGTCTCGCTGGAGACGCCCTCGCTCACCGGGCTGATGCGCTGGCTCGGCCAGCAGCCGGGCTGGCAGTCCGGCTTCGAGGCGTTCGCGGTGTCCGGCGTCCTGAAGATGCAGGAAAAGGCGATCGCCTTCGAGGACGCCACCATCCGCCTGGACGACACCCGCGGCAAGGGATCGGGCCGCGTCGTCTTCGGCGCGGTTCCGCAGGTCAACGCCCAGCTCGACCTGGAGAAGCTCGACCTCAACCCGTATCTGGGCGCGGCCGCGGCCGGCGCAGGCCGCCAGCAGGCCGCCGCGGTGGACGCCGGCTGGAGCGACGCGCCGATCGATTTCTCGGCGCTGCGCGCCATCAACGCCAAGCTCACCGTGTCGGCCGGCGAATTCATCTACAAGGACATCAAGGCCGGCCGCGTGAGCCTCGCTGCCATGGTCGAGAAGGGCCGGCTGACCGCCGACATGCCGGCTTTCAGCCTCTATGGCGGCACCGGCAGCGGCTCGGTCACTGTCGACGCCTCGACCCAGACGCCCACCCAGCGGCTGCGCTTCAACCTGCAGGGCCTCGACGCCTACCCCTTCCTGCGCGACGCGGCGGGTTTCGAGCGGATCGAGGGCTCCGCCGACGTCGCCATCGACATCACCGGCAGCGGCGCCAGCCAGCGTGCCATTGTCTCCGGCGCCTCGGGCAAGGCCTCGTTCGAGTTCTCCGATGGCGCGATCCGCGGCATCAACGTCGCCAAGATGGTGCGCTCGCTGACCACCGGGACATTGTCCGGCTGGCAGCAGGGGCAGGCCGAGAAGACCGACTTCGCCTCGCTCGGCGCGAGTTTCGAGATCGACAAGGGCAAGGCCGTCAACCGCGACCTCAGCCTGGTCGGGCCGCTGGTCCGGATGACCGGCACCGGCGAAGTCAATCTGCCGGCCCAGACGCTCGCCTTCCGGGTCGAGCCGAAGGTGGTCGCGAGCCTGGAGGGCCAAGGCGGCAAGCAGGACATGCAGGGCCTCGGCGTTCCGGTGCTGATCACCGGCCCCTGGTCGAAGCCCTCGATCTATCCGGACATCGCCGGCATCCTCCAGAACCCGGCGGCGGCCTACGAGCAGTTGCGCGCGCTCGGCGGCGGCCTGTTCAACCTGCCGGATGCGGGCAAGGCCGCCGCGCCCGTGGCCGGCATCGTCGACGACATCCAGAAGAAGACCGGCGTCGACGTCGGCGCGATCGTCAAGGATGGCAAGATCGACAACCAGGCCCTGCAGGATCAGGCGCTGAAGGGTCTCAACCAGCTCCTGCAGGGCCAGCCCCAGCAACAGCAACTTCAGCAGCCCCCGCAGCCGGCCGACCCGGTGGAGACCGGCAGCATCAATCCGAAGCAGAAGAAAAAGCAGCAGCAGGACGAGCAGCCACAGGCCGCCGAACCGCCGGCGACCGACCCGACGGTCGATGCGGCGCAGCAGCTGCTCAACAGCCTGTTCGGCAAGCGGAACTGAGCGGGCGGCGGTCCCGTGATCGGCTCCCGCCGAGCCGCCCCGACATACCAATTCTCTCCGTCATCCCGGAAGCCGTGCAAGCGGCTATCCGGGATCGGGAGGGCACGGCGACAGCGGGCACCGTCAGTGGCACCCCGATCCCGGCTCTGCGCGCTGCGCGCTCGGCCGGGATGACGGCCGATGCGTTAGCGGGCCGTCCCCCCGGGGCGGAACGACGGGCTCCGGCGCCATCAGGCGGCCGACCTCAGACGAACACCACCGTCTTGTGTCCGTTCAGCATGACCCGGCTCTCGAGGTGGTACTTCACCGCGCGGGCGAGCACACGGCTCTCGATGTCGCGGCCGACCGCCACGAAGTCGTCCGGGCTCAAGGCATGCGAGACGCGCTCGGTCTCCTGCTCGATGATCGGTCCCTCGTCGAGGTCCGGCGTCACGTAGTGCGCGGTCGCCCCGATCAGCTTCACACCGCGCTCGTGTGCCTGGTGATAGGGCTTGGCGCCCTTGAACGAGGGCAGGAACGAGTGGTGGATATTGATCACCTTGCCATAGAGCCGCTTCGACAGGCTGTCTGAGAGAACCTGCATGTAGCGGGCGAGCACGACGAGGTCGGCGCCGGTCGAACGGACAAGATCGACCAGCTTCGCCTCCTGCTCGGCCTTGGTCTCCTTCGTCACCGGCCAGTGGTGGAAGGGAATCCCCTCGATCTCGGCGGTGCGGCGGCTGTCCTCGTGGTTCGAGACGATCGCCACGACATCGGCGTCCAACCAGCCGACATTGATCTGGTAGAGGAGGTGCAGCATCGCGTGGTCGAATTTCGAAACCAGGACGATGATGCGCGGCTTGCGGCCGGCATCGACCAGGCCCGCCTTCATGCCGAACCGTTCGAACGACGGCTTCAGTGCGCGTTCGACATCGTCCTTGCCCACGTCGGCAGCGATGGTGAAGGCGATCCGCATGAAGAAGCGGTTGGTGTGGCGGTCCCAGAACTGGCTGCTCTCGGCGATGTTGCCGCCGAGCCCGGCAAGCTCCGAGGTTACGGCGGCGACGATGCCGGGACGGTCCTCGCAGGCAAGGGTGAGGATGAAGGTGTTGTCGGGCATGGGCTTGCGGAGGCTCCAGGGCAGCGATCGGCGAGCAGCGGTCAGCGCCACCGGCCCCCTACCGCAGGCTGGCTCCAAGGTCGAGGCGAGAATTTGTGCAGGCGCGAAGACGGCACGGGCTGGCGGCATGAGCGACGCGGGGATTGACCCTGCGCCCCGCATTGCCGACAACGGGTATCCCCTGAAGCATCATCGCAAGGAGGTTCGGGAGCGTTGGCAACGCCCAATCTGTTGATCGTCGGCGCCGGTGGCGTCGGCGGAGTGGCGGTACACAAGGCCGCCCAGTTCGAGAAAGAGTTCGGCCGCATCACGCTTGCGAGCCGGACGCGGTCCAAGGTCGATGCGCTTGCCGCCGACGTGATGCGGCGCTCCAGCATCGAGGTCGCGACCGAAACGGTCGATGCCTGCGACCGCGAGGCGATGGCCGGGCTGATCGGCGAGACCGGCACCGACATCGTGCTCAACGTCGCCTCGCCCTACTGCAACACCGCGATCATGGACGCCTGCCTTCAGACCGGCGCGCACTATCTCGACACCGCGGTGGCCGAGCAGGAGCATGTCGAGAACATGCCGGCGCCCTGGTATGCCCACGAGGAGTGGCCGCGCCGCTCAGCCTTCGCCGAGAGGGGCCTCACCGCGATCCTCGGCATCGGCTTCGATCCCGGCGTGGTCAACGCCTTCTGCGCCCATGCGCGCAAGCACATGCTCGACAGCATCGAGACGATCGACATCATCGACGTCAACGGCGGCGACCATGGCCGCTACTTCGCGACCAATTTCGATCCGGACGTCAACCTGCGGGAGATCCGCGAAGACGTGATCTACTGGCAGGACGGCACCTACCGGACGATCCCGCATCATTCGCGCAGCATGGAAGTCGACCTGCCGGCGGTCGGCCGCCACCGGGTCTATTCGATGGGCCACGATGAACTGCATTCGCTGCCGATCAGCTTTCCCGAGGCGCGGCGGATCGAGTTCTGGATGGGGTTCGGCGAGCGTTACCTGACGGTCTTCGAGGTGCTGAACGAACTGGGGCTGCTCTCCAGCATCCCCGTCGATGTCGACGGCGTGCGGATCGCCCCGCTGAGGATGGTCAAGGCGGTGCTGCCGGACCCCGCGTCGCTGGCGGAAGGCTACAGCGGCGAGGTGTGCATCGGCTGCGACATCGCCGGAACCCGCAACGGACGGCCCCGCAGGGTCTTCGTCTATTCGACGAGCGATCACCGCGCCGCCTTCGAGGAGGTGGGCTCCCAGGCCATATCCTACACCACAGGCGTTCCGGCGATCACCGCCGCCGTGTTGGTGGCGCGCGGCGCCTGGCGGCCGGACACGATGGTGCATGTGGAAGACCTCGACCCCGATCCCTTCCTCAAGCTGATGCCGAAAGCCGGCATCGGCTGGGAGGCGATCGACCTACCCGTCGAGGGCGGCTGGCCCGACTGGCAGGTGACCCGGCAATGAGCTTCACCGGGCTCGATCCCGCGCGGCTGCCCTCGCCCTGCCACGTCATCGACCTCGCGAGGCTCGAGGACAACCTGAGGATCCTCGCCGGCATCGCCAGGCGCGCGGACGTGAAGGTGCTGCTGGCGCTGAAGGCGTTCTCCTGCTTCGCCGTCGCCGACCTGATCGGTGACTACCTCCACGGCACCGCGGCGAGCGGGCTGTGGGAGGCGCGGCTCGGGCGCCGCCGCTTCCGCGGCGAGGTGCATACGTTTGCGCCCGGGCTGAAGGCAGACCACCTCGCCGAGATCGAGGACATCTCGGACCATCTCATCTTCAATACGCTGGGGCAGTGGCGGCGCTTCGCGTCCGCGCTCGCCCGTGACGCACGCTGCGGCTACGGCATCCGCCTCAACCCGCGCCACAGCGAGGTGGAGAACCCGCTCTACGACCCCTGCGCCGCCTGGTCGCGGCTCGGCGCGACCGCCGGCGACCTTATCGGCGCCGATCTCGACGGCATCACCGGGCTGCATGTGCACGGGCTCTGCGACCAGGGCTACGCGCCGTTCGACCGGATGCTGGCGGCCGTCGAGGATGCAGCCGGTCCACTGTTTTCCCGGATCGAATGGATCAACCTGGGCGGCGGTCAATTGCTGACCGCGCCGGAATATCCAGTCGACAGGCTGGTTGACCGTTTGGCCGACTTCCGGAGCCGGACCGGCCTCGCGGTCTATCTGGAGCCGGGCACCGCGGTGGCGCTGGAGGCGGGCGCGTTGGTGGCTGAAGTGCTCGACACCGGCCGGACCGAGGGCCATTTCGCGGTGCTCGATGCCTCGGCGACCTGCCACATGCCCGACGTGATCGAGGCGCGCTACACGCCGGAGGTCCTAGGTGCGGAGATCGTGGCGCCCGTCGAGGCGGCAGCCGACGACCCTAGCGTCGTCAGGCTCGGCGGGCCGACCTGTCTTGCCGGCGACGTGATCGGCACCTACCGGTTTCCGGCGCCGCCGAGGGTCGGGGACCGGGTCGTGATCCTCGACCAGGCCTACTACACGATGGTCAAGGCGACGACCTTCAACGGCACGCCGCTGCCCTCGATCGCGCTGTGGGACAGCCGCACCGGCGACATCCGCGTGGTGCGCTCGTTCGGCTACGAGGAATTCGAGCGGCGTCTGGCCTGATCCTCCTCAGCCCGGCGGGGTCTCGGGCCAGCGTACCACCCGGCGGTAGAGGTGCCAGGTGGCATGGCCGAGCACCGGCAGCACCACGATCAGCCCGAGGAGCGCCGGCAGCATCGCCAGGAACAGGCTCGCGGCGACGATGAGGCCGTAGCCCAGCATCGGCAGGGGATTAGCCCGGACCGCCCGCCAGCTCGCGACGATGGCGGTGACGAAGTCGCTGTCGCGGTCGAGCAGCAGCGGATAGGCGACGACGGTCGTCGTGAAGACCGCGACCGCGAAGATCGCCCCGAGGAGGTTGCCGATCACCAGGAAGGCGAGCCCGTGCCAGGTCGTGAACACCTCGACCAGGAACCCGCCCAGATC
>JAEYRQ010000072.1 GCA_023435545.1 Pseudomonadota bacterium
TAGCGGATCAGCGCGCCGAGCGGGGCGGTGTCGTAGACGATGTGGGCGGACATGATGGTCTCCGAAAAACAAGATGGCCCGGCGGTAGGCCGGGCCGAGCGGGTGAAGGGAGAGCGGGGCGACGGGAGCCGCCCCGCCGGTGTGGGCTATTCGGCGGCGATGGCCTGAGCCGCGGCGTCATCGGGTTCGGCCTCGCCATCGTCGCCGTCGCTGGCGAGGAACTCGGGCAGGTCCTGCTCCTCGTCCTCCGCGGTCGGCGTGGCAGCCGCCTCATCGCCCGCAAGCCGCAGCGGCTCCGGCAGCCAGCCGGTGTCGGCCAGCAGCCGCTCGGCCTCCTTGGCCATCTCAGGCTTCTTGAGATGGTCGATGAGTTGCGCCGCCTGCGCGCCGGCGCCTTCGCGCACCGCCTCGAGGATGCGCGCCTTGGTCACCCTGCCGAGATAGTTCGCGACCGTAGGACGCCAGCCGACATCGACCATGTCGAGCCCGGTGGCGCTGGCGAGCCGGTCGGCTTCGCGCAGGCGCTGCTCGAGTCCGGCCTGGCTGACACCATTGCCGCCATAGGGATTGGGCCGCTCGAACAGGGCATTGACCCCGTAGCTGACGCAATGGGCGAGCAGCGCCAACCGGCTGGCGTCGTCGAGACCGTCGAGCCAGCGCCAGAGCGCCTCGTCGTCCCCGAAGGGGATATCGGACTTCCACGCCTGCTGCCGTTCGGCGACGGCCTTGGCGGAGGCGCTGTCCTTGAGGTCGGCGTCCTGCGCAGTGAGATAGACGGTGCGGACCGAAGCCTCGAGACACCCCGTCGCGGTGCGCTGGCCGAAGCAGTCGAGCACCAGCCGGTGCAGCAGCGCCGTCATCGCGACGTGCGGGCTGCCGGCAACGGCATTGCGCAGCGCCAGGGTGCGATGCGCGGTGAGGTCGATCACCAGCCGCTCGGGCAACGGCTTGATGGCGTCGCCCTCATCCTCCTCGTCCGGCTCGGAGGCCTGCGCGCCGATGGTGATTGTAGTCCGGCGAATCGCCGGGTCAGCACTGCCGGGGTCAGCCTCGACCTCACCGCCTGCGTCATCGCCATCGTGTTCGACGGTTTCTGCAGCCTCGTCCTCCGGGCGGACATGACCGCGATCGACGACGAGGTCCCCATCGCGATCGATGCTCACGAAGACGCCGGCACGAGCGATCTCGGCCGGATCATAGATCGTCGGCCGGTTATCGAGCCGCTCCAGCGCTTCCTCGATCTCGCCGAGACGGCGATCGACCTCGTCAGGCAGCTCATCGGCCTCGCCATATTGCGACTCGATCTCGTCATACTCGTTGCGCAGCGTTTCGCGGGTTGCGCGCTCTTCGTCGGTGAGATCGACAGGGGTGCCTGTCAGAGACCGCATGCCCTGGGTATGGCCATAGGGCAGGTCGACATCGACGACGATCCACTTCCAGCCCTCCGCGGCGATCACGTCGGCCGATGCGCGGAGCTTTTCGCCGACCAGGCGGTCGAGCAGCGCGGGGTCTTGCAGCCAGCCGCCACTGTCGGCCTCGAACAGGTCACGCAGCACGATGCCGCCGGCGGCGACATAGGCATCGACGCCAACGAACAGCGCCCGGCGATCGCCGGCCCGGACGGAGGTCTCGGTCAGCATGCGCCGGATCTGGTGCGGCTCCTGCGACCAGGAGTTCTGGAGTGTTTCCCAGACCTGCTCCTGGCGCGCATGATCGTCGGTGACGGTGAAGGCCATGAGCTGGTCGAGCTTGATGCCGTCCTGCTCATAGAGGTCGAGGAGTGTCGGCGAGACCTTGGCGAGGCGCAGGCGCTGCTGCACGAAGGTAGCGGACACGAAGAAGCGGGCAGCGATTTCCTCGTGGCTCGCCCCCTGGTCGTGCAAGGTCTGGAAGGCCCGGAACATGTCGAGGGGATGGAGATCCTCGCGCTGGAAGTTCTCGGCCAGCGAGTCTTCCTCGATCGGCACCACGCTGTTTGCGTCCGAAACCACGCAGGGCACATGTTGGGTCTTCGCCATGCGCTTTTGCTTGACCAGCAATTCGAGCGCGCGATAGCGGCGGCCGCCGGCCGGCACCTCGAACATGCCGGTTTCGTTGCGTTCGCCGTCGAGCATCGGCCTGACATTGAGGCTCTGGAGGAGCCCGCGCCGCGCGATGGAGGCGGCGAGGCCCTCGATGGACTGCCCGTTCTTGATGCGCCGGACATTGGCTTGGCTCAGGACGAGCTTGTTGAAGGGAATGTCACGCGAGGCATTGAGGGTGATCTTCTGCTTGGCGGTCGCCATGGTCTTTCTCCGCGACGGGCGGCCGGGAGACCTCCTCTCGACCTCCAACCCGTCACGGAAAGCGGCGCCGCCCTCCCACTCTGGACGGCGCCGCTGCGCCAGCGCCGGAGATCCGGCATCGGCCGTTCCCCGTGCGGAAATGGGTGAGCGTCAGTCGCCATCGGCGATCCGGACCTGTCCCGCCTGGCGCAGCGCCTCGACCAGGCGGGAATGATCCATGAGGAGGTGGATCAACGCCTCGCGCTTGACCGTGATCGTCCGGCTGGTGCTGCGGGTGCGGTCGTACCGCTCGTGCAGCCCTTCGAACTCGCGCATGGTTGTGTAGAGCACGATCAGGGGCGGCTCATGACCGCGGCACTCCGCGGGCGCGAGCGACGGAGGCGACGATGCGCTCCGCCGCGCGAATGCTGCCCACCCGATGCGCGGCCTCGGCCCAGACCGACAATGGCAGGTCGGTGCTGAAGAGGATGTCGCGCTCGATGCCCATATCGAAGGGGAGACGGATGGAGGCCAATTCGTCGAGCGAGAAGCTGCCGATCTCCGGAAAGCCCAGGTCGGCCAGGCCGTAGAGAATGTCGCCCCCCGCATCGAGCTGAGTGGCGAGCCAGACGCCCGCACCGAGCGGGTTGAAGAACTTGACCACCGGCACGTGGTCAGCGTCCGGCTCGCGGCTATTGGCGAGCAGCCGCTCGCGAAGATCGTCGGTGAGGAGGTTCATGCCGCCCTCCTGTCGATCTCGGTCTCGGCCGCGTCGGGCGTTGCCTCGGTTTCGGGAAGGAAGGCGAGCAGCCAGTCGGCCGCCTTGCTGGCCTGGCTCGCCGCCCGGACAATGGCGCGATTGTCCTCGCGCAGCACCTCGAGCCAGGAGGCGAGGTAGTCCGCGTGACGCACGGTGGGGACGATGCCGAGCGCCGCACAGCAGAAGGC
>JAEYRQ010000184.1 GCA_023435545.1 Pseudomonadota bacterium
TTCATCACCAGAACGCGGGCGCCGCTTCGCGACTCGAACAGGCCGGCGCCGGCGCCCGGCGTTCCGGGCGGGAAGTTCACCGGCCTGAGCAGCCGGGGCGCCCGCTCGATGAACACCAGCGCCTCGCGCTGGTCCCAGACATGGTTGCCGGTCGTGATCGCGTCCGCACCCGCGCCGATCAGGTCGTCGTGAATCTTTTCGGTGATGCCGAAGCCGCCGGCCGAGTTCTCGCCGTTGACGACGGTGAAGTCGATCGACAGCCGGTCGATCAGCTCCGGCAGCCTGCCGCAGACCGCATCCCGGCCGGCGCGGCCGACCACGTCACCGAGAAACAGCAGCCGCACGATAGCGTCCGATCGATTGCACCAGCCCAGCCTCCGTCAGGATCATGTCCACCGGCTGATCGTAGCGATCCGTTGGCACCCGGGCCACCTCCTGGCAGGCGAAGCCGAGGCCGATCGCGACGATCCGTCGCTCGGCGCGCGCTGCCGCGAGCGTCCGGTCGTAGAAGCCGCCGCCGTAGCCGACCCGGAAGCCGCGCCGATCGAACACGAGGAGCGGCACCAGCAGGAGGCCCGGCGCCTCCTCGGGAGCGGTGTCGAGCGGCTGGCGGATACCGAACGGGCCATTGCCCATCGGATCGCCCGGCTGCCAGCGCCGGAAGGTCAGCGGCCGCCCCTTGCCCGTGACCACCGGCAGCGCCAGCCGGCAGCCGGCACGCAGCAGCGCTGCGGTCAGGGGCGCGGTGTCGAGTTCGTCACCGAAGGTGGAGAAGGTGGAGACGGTCCGCCGCTGCGCCAGCATCGCGATCGCCCCGGCCCAGCCGGCGACATCGGCGGCGACGCGGCGGCGCTCCTGCGCCGAGAGCCTGCGCCGGCGCTCGCGCCCGATCAGCCGCAGCCGCCGCTTCAGCGTTGTCGGGTCGTTCATCTGCCGTATCCGCGGTCGGGGATGGGGAATCTGGGTGCAGGAAAGCTGGGCGGTGAGACTGGCGGAGCCGCCGCGGCCGATGGAGGACTTCGATCCCGGGAACCTACACAAGTAGGTGGGCGCCGTATGAAAGAGCCCACGGGCTCAACCAGGGACAGCTCCCTTCGAGATCGATAAGGCCCCGGGGAATTTGAGTCTCCTGTCGGGCCGGGCAGCACCGTCTGATCGAATGTAGTGAGGCGCGGGGCGGCTGACCAGAGGCGATCTGCGGCCCGGCGGGAGACGGTCTCAGCCGGAGCGGGCGCCGAACATGCCGCCGCTGCCGGGAACCTTGTTGCGCATGCGCGACAGGCCGTCCTTGGCCGGCTGGTAGCCCGCGTTGATCGACAGGGCACGATTGTAGGCGTCGACCGCCTCGCGGAACTCGCCCTTGGCCTCCAGCGCGATGCCGCGATTGGTCCAGGCCTCGAAGTAGCGGACGTTCAGATTCAGCGCGCGGCCGTAGTCCTCGAGCGCGGCGTCGTAGTTGCCGAGCGCGGAATTCGAGATCCCCCTGCCGTGATAGGGCTCCGGCGCGTTGGGGTTGAGTCCGATCGCGGTGGTGAAGTCCTCGACCGCGAAATTGTGCAGCCCCCGGGCCTGATAGATCAGCGCGCGGTTGTGATAGCCTTGCGGATCGTCGGGCTGCAGGCGGATCGCCCGGTCGAAGTCGGCGAGCGCCAGCGAGATCTGGCCGTTGTTGCGGTGAACGTTGCCACGGCCGATATAGGCCGGCGCGTAGCGCGGATCATTGGCGATCGCCCGGTCGTAGTCCTTCAGCGCCTGGTCGAACTGGCCGAGCTGGCGATACACCAGCGCGCGATTGGCATAGGCCTGGTGAAAGCGGGGATCCAGTTCGATCGCCTTGTCGAAGTCGCGGATCGCCTCCTGGTAGCGCCCGGAGGCGCCGTAGGCGGTGCCGCGCACATTGTAGGCGCTGGCATCGTTCGGATTGCGGGAGATCACCTCAGACAGCGAGGCGATGTTCACCGAAGCGCCTGCAAAAGTGCCCGAGTCCGCGGACGCGAAGGTGTCGCCCGGCATGGTCTGGCAGGCGCCGACGACACACGCGAGCGCGACGAGGGCGCCCATCAGCAGGAGGCGGCGGTTCGCCGTATCGGTGGCCGGAACGGTCGAGGGCATGGGGCGCGCGGCTGGCATCTTCTGGTTCGGAATGCCGACCCGGCTAGCCGCGCTTTGCGGCGAGAATGGGATGTGCGGCGCGATCGGGCGAAAGTCGCTTCGCCCGAGGGCGGAACCCGTCAGCGCTTGCGCTTTCCGGGGACCAGGCCTTCACGCTGGGCCCGCTTGCGGGCGAGCTTGCGTGCGCGGCGGATCGACTCGGCCTTCTCGCGGGCCTTCTTCTCCGAGGGCTTCTCATAGAAGTTCCGGAGCTTCATCTCCCGGAATATGCCCTCGCGCTGCATCTTCTTCTTGAGAGCCTTGAGCGCCTGATCCACGTTATTTTCGCGAACGATGACCTGCACGCGCCGACCTTTCCTCTGACCTAGCGATCGCTGCTGTTGCCTGTCGCCGCCACGGCAGACCGGGCTGGCCGACAGAACGAGCCCGCGACCCAATCGGGCGCGAGCAGATTGGGCGGTGCAATTACCAGAGAATCCGTGGCGAGTCCACTTCGAGACGGTTAATCGCGCCCGCGAAACTGCGCGATATCGAGCCGCGTCACATGGCCCATCTTGCGGCCCTCTCGTGCCTCGCGCTTGCCGTAGAGATGCAGCACCGCCCCCGGCTTGGCCGCCAGCGCGGCCCAGGCGTCGGCGTCCGCGCCGATCAGGTTGGTCATCTCGGCATCGGCGACGCGGCGGGTCGAGGGCAGCGGCCAGCCGGCGACCGCCCGCATGTGCGCCTCGAACTGGCTCGCCGGACAGGCCTCGATCGTCCAGTGCCCGGTGTTGTGGACGCGCGGCGCGATCTCGTTGACCAGCAGGCTCTCGGATTGGCCCTGGCGAAGGACGAACATCTCGACGCCCAGCACCCCGACATGGTCGAGCGCATCGGCGATGCGGTGAGCGATGCCGACGGCCGCGTCCGCCGTCTCAGTCCCGATCCGCGCGGGAACGCGGCTGGTGCGCAGGATGCCGGCCTCGTGGACGTTCTCGGTCACGTCATAGGCCGCGAACGCGCCGTCTGCGCCGCGCACCCCGACGACCGACACTTCGCAGGTGAACGGAACCCGCGCCTCCAGTACCGAGAACGCGCCGCCGACCGCCGCGAAGGCGGCCCCGGCTTCCTCCGGCGTCTCGACCCGCGCCTGCCCCTTGCCGTCATAGCCGAGCCGGCGGGTCTTGAGGATGGCGGGCCGCCCCAGCGCGGCAGCGGCCTCATGTGCCGAGGCCGCGTCGTTGACCGGGCGCCAGTCGGCTGTGCCGATACCGAGTGAGGCGCACAGCTGCTTCTCCTCGAGCCGGTCCTGGCAGACCGCCAGCGACCGCGCGCCCGGTCGCGTCGGCACCAGCGTCGACAGTACTTCGACGGTGCGGGCCGGCACGTTCTCGAACTCGAAGGTCACCGCGCCGCAGGCTGCCGCGAATGCGGCCAGCGCCGCCTCGTCCTCATAGGCGGCGATCGTGCACGCGGCAGCGACGTCGAAGGCCGGGCTGTCCGCCTCGGGGCAGTAGATATGCGACTTCAGGCCCAGCCGCGCCGCCGCCATGGCAAGCATCCGGCCGAGTTGGCCGCCGCCGAGAATGCCGATTGTGGAGCCCGGCGGGAGGGGGTCGGGTGTCATCGGCGGCGGGTCCGTGCGCGGCGTTGTCGGTGAGAAGGCGAGGCGGGCAGCCTGGAAAGGCCGGCCGGTGCGCGTTCCTATCAATCTCCGGCCGGACTCCGCAATGCCGTTGGCCCCCTCGCCTCAGCGGTTGGCAGCCTGCACCTTCGCGCCCGCCGCCGCCGTCGCCAGCCTCAGGGTCACCATCTCGTCGGGCGTGAAATAGAACAGCGTGTGCTTCGGCGTTTCCATGGCGTGCACCCAGACCTGCGGGTCGACGCCCATGGTCGCCAGGTAGCGCTGGCACTCGGCCGAGATACGCTGCGCCTGGTCCATGCCGTCGGCCATCGTGGCGCGTCTGGCTGCGGGATCGTCCGCCCAGCTGAACACCTGGTGCACGCCGACCGCGGCCGCCGCGCCGATCCGCCGCTCGGTTCCCGCCGCCAGCACCAGCGGACAGGACGAGGCACAGTAGGCGCCGGCCTCGACCTCGGTGGCGAACCCCTTCTCGCGGATGAGCCGCCCCATCGCCAGCGCGTCCGCCACCGATCCGCCGGGCGAGGCGAGCACGACCGTCTTGACGTAGGAGCCGCGCTTGTCGATCTCGGCGGCAAAGGTCTCGGCGGTGCCCGCCGCGATGCTGCCGCTGGCGATCAACCTGCCGTCGGCGAGCAGCTCGAA